>NZ_JBEYVJ010000478.1:0-4661 GCF_040643935.1 Kitasatospora sp. NPDC047058
GACGAGCAGCTCGTCGGCGAGCTGCTGCGCGATCTTGCTGCGGCCGCCGACCATCACCGCGCCCGGAAGGCCGACCAGCGCGCCGCGCCCCCGCTGCCGGCGGCGGAGCAGCTGCCGGACGCCGAGCGCCGCGCAGAGCACGCTCACGGCGATCAGCAGCCACAGCTGGTACCGGACCGCCGTCCGGTACACCGTGCCGATGTTGGACCCCGCCAGGTAGCCGAAGGCGGACCAGACGCCGACCCAGAGCGCCGCGCCGAGCACGTTGAACGGCTGGAACCGCCGCCAGCCCATCTCGGTGGTCCCGGCGATGATCCCGTTGGTCTGGCGCAGCACGTCCACGAACCGGGCGACCGTGACGACCTTGCCCCCGTGCCGGGCGAAGAACCCGTCGGCGCGCTCCATCCGGGCAGGGGTGAGCATGACGTAGCGGCCCCAGCGGTGGACGAAGGCGCGGCCGCCGGTGCTGCCGATCAGGTAGCCCAGGCTGTTGCCGACGACCGCGGCCGCGAAGGCGATCGCCACCACGGCGGCGAAGCTGAGGTGCCCGGCGCCGGCGTAGACGGAGGCGAGCACCAGGATGGTCTGGCCGGGGGCCGGGATGCCGCAGTTGTCCAGCAGGACGAACAGCGCCACCGCCGGGTAGCCGTACTCGTCGAGCAGCGGCGCCAGGCCGGCGAGCGCCCCGGGCAGTGCGGGTTCGGGCGCGGACACGTGACTCACCACCCCGCGCCGCAGGAACGCGGGGTGGCGGCCGCCAGGGTCAGCGGAGCATCTCGCGGGGCTCGATGTTGCAGTCGGGCCCGGGGTAGATCAGGCCTGTGTGGCCGTCCTCGAAGCGGACCACGTACGGCGGCTGGCCCTCGGCGCCGCGCACCTCGATGATCTCGCCCTTCTGGTCGACCATGCCCACCGACCTGCTGTGGATGTGGAGCTGGTCACCTACCGCTGCATGCATGGTCTGCTCCTCGGGGTTGTGCGGCTGCAGTGGCAGCTGTTCTGCTTCCACTGTGCTGCCGGGGGCGCGGGGCCGCAACGGCTCGCGGCCGGCGGTCCGGGCCGGTCCGGGGCGCGGCGGGTGTGCTCAGCAGGGCGGGAGCGTCCCGGAGAGCTGCTCGGCGAGGTAGCAGCGGACCAGCCGTTTGCACTCGGCGATCAGCGCCGGGTCGCCGTCCGGGGCGCTGCGGAAGGCGAGCTTGAGCACCGCGTCGGCCGCCTCCAGGGCGACCCGAAGGCCCAGGGTGAGCGTCACCGGGTCGGCCGCCGCGAACACCTCGCCGCCGAGGGCCTGGAGGCGCAGCGCGACGGCCGTGTTGTTGTCCAGGTCGGCGTCGATCAGGTGCCGGTCGTCGCGGACCCCGGCCGGCACCACCGCACCGGCCAGTCCGAAGTCCACCTGGCCGAAGCCGGGCACGGTCCGCTTCATGGCCACGAACTCGTCCACCGCGAGGTCGGTGAAGCCGGCGGGGCCGACCGTGGACTCGGCGAGCAGCCGCCGGTCCAGCCGCTGCAGGTAGTGGTCGAGGTTGCGGCCGGCCAGCGCGGCCAGCAGGTCCTCCTTGCCGGCGAAGAACTGGTACAGCGTGCCGATCGGCACCTGGGCGCGGTGCGCGACCTCCTTGGTGGTGAGCGCGGTGGCGCCGACCTCGTCGAGCAGCCCGGCGCAGGCGTCCAGGATCCGGCCGTAGCGTTCCTGGCTGCGCTGCTGTACGGGCCGCCGGCGGCCGGGGGCGGGTTGTCCGGCAGCCTGGTGACTCCTCGTGTCCGCGCTCATGGGGCCACTGTGCCGCATCGGGCGTACCACGGGCCAATCATCGACGTGAGCGTTGCTCACGTTCAGCGCTCCGTAGCCGAAGCGCCGCTCGTGCGGCTAGTGCTCCTCATGCTTCTAGTGCTGCTTGTCGGACCCGTGTTGCCGGCCCCCGCCGGGTCGGCCATGCTGGTCGGCGTGATCACGGCCGGGCCCGGCCGGGGCACGGGCGCCTCCGCCGTCCGTGTACAGGCCGCCGGGCAGGGAGGACAATCGGCAGCACAGGGCGGGGAGTTCCGAAGGAGGCCGGCATGAGGAGCCTCAAGCACCGCTATGCGGTGACCCTGCCCGGACCGGTCGGCGGGCACGGCCCGCCGGACGTCGTCGTGGTCCACGCCACCGACGCCGTCGGCCCCGGTGGACAGAAGGTCTGGGAGAACGCGGACGGTGATCTGCAGGTGGAGATCAACGGTGAGGTGGCCACGGTCCTCGCGGCGCCCGCCGGTGGGAGTCTGCACCCGTGCCTGCACGCGGTGCGGCTGCCGTGACGCCGTTCCCGGACGGCCGGTGGCCCTCGGTCACCGGCCGCCGCTCGCCGCCATCGCCTCCCGGACGGTGAGCAGGCAGGGATCGCAGTAGCGGTCGGGGGAGGAGGCGGCCGGCGTCGCCTCGTCCGGCCGGGCGCCGTCCAGCGCCGGCATGACGCGCTGGGACGGTTCGAGGAAGCGCCCGCAGAGGGACGCCGTGGCGTTGTCCTTGGCCACCACGTGCCACACGACGCCCGGCGGGGAGACCGCAGGGTCGTGCTCGGCCCACATCTCGTACACGGGGCAACCTCCCGGATGGTCGGGGCTCGGTCACTCCATGCAACCCCGTGGCCCCCGGATCGGCCACCGGGCCGAGGCCGCCGCGCGGCGCGGTCAAGGCCCAGCCGGCCCGCTGCCGGCCGGTGCGCCCTCGACGTTGCGGGTCATCCGCTCCAGGACGGTGACGGCGGTCCGGTACTCCTCGCGGGTGATGCCGGCCATCGCCGACTCGCGGAAGGCGGCGACCCGGTCGGCGGCGGCGTCGAGCCGGGTGCGGCCGTGCTCGGTCAGGTCGAGGCGGTCCGGCGCGGGGCGGGCCGCCCAGCCGTCGGCGAGGACGGTGTCGACGGCGGCGGCCGGCTCGGCGGGCCCGGCGTTGGCGGCCAGGACGGTCAGCACGTCGCGGTCGGTGGCGTCGGCGGTGTCCCGGACGACGTTGAGGACCTGCCAGGCCAGGCGGGTGAGGCCGGCGTCGGCCAGCATGGTGTCCAGGGCCGTGTGCGGTTGAGCCAGAAGCCGATGGGCGTCATGGGGGGGCGTCCTCCGGGACGGGTGGGGGGTCAGTGCCGGGTGAAGGCGGCGGCGTTCTCGCGGGCCCACTGGGCGAAGGTGCGGGCGGGGCGGCCGAGGAGCGTCCGGGTGGTGTCGTGGACGGTGGCGGGGCCGTGGTCGGCGGCCTCCCAGAGGTCGAGCAGCGAGGTGACCATCGGGGCGGGCATGTGGTGGCCCAGCTCCTGCTCGGCCTCGGCGCGGGTGATGTGCTCGACGGGGATGTCGCGGCCGACGGCCTCGGCGAGCACGGCGAGCTGCTCGCGGAAGGTGAGGGACTCGGCGCCGGTCAGGGTGACCGGGCGGCCGGTGAGGGAGTCGCCCGAGGGGGAGTCGCCGGTCAGGGCGGCGACGGCGATGTCGGCGATGTCCTCGGGGTGGATGGGCGCGATGTGCGCGTCCGGGTAGGCGAGCCGGACCGGCAGGCCCCGGCCGATGAAGTGCGCCCAGCCGAGGGCGTTGCTGGCGAAGGCGTCCGGGCGCAGGAAGGTGCAGGTGAGGTCCGAGCCGGTGAGCGCGCGCTCGACCTGGAGGCTGTGGCTCGCGAGCGGGTCGTTCTCGGCGTCGGGGCCGAGGACGGAGGACGAGGAGAGCAGGACGACGTGCTCGACGCCGGCGGCCTCGGCGGCCTCGACGAACGCGTGGATGCCGGCGGGCTGGGGGTAGAGGAAGACCTGGCGGACGCCGCGGAGGGCGGCGTCGAAGGTCTCGGGGCGGTCGAGGGCGAGCCCGGCGGTGCCGACGCCGTCCGGGACGGTCAGCCCGGCGGGGGCGGCGCTGGCGGAGCGGACGGCGTGACCGGCGGCGTGCAGGCGGCCGATGACGGCCTGGCCGACCTTGCCACGGGCGCCGGTGACGAGGGTGGTGGACATGGGGAGTGCTCCGTTCGATTGCTGGTGCCGGCGATCCGCCGATCACTGCTTGAAGACATATGCATGATTTCATGCATGTAATTGAGCGTCAACACATGCCTTCGCCGGATCATCGATATCGGTAGGATCGGGGCATGACGAAGCACGAGCCGATGACGGCGGACGAGCTGCTGGATGCCGTGGGCCCGGCCTTCGGGCGGCTGCGGCGCTCCTCGCTCCTGGAGGTGGAGGACCCGATCTCGCAGAAGGACCTCACGCGCACGTTGGTGCTCAGGATCGTCCAGGACGCCGAGCGGGAGGACGCCGGCGAGGTCACCGTCGGCGCGGTCGCCCAGCACCTGGGCGTGGACCCGTCGGTGGCCAGCCGGATGGTCTCCGACTGCATCGCGGCCGGCTACCTGGTCCGCGCCGCCTCCCAGCGCGACGGCCGCCGCACCGTCCTCCACCTCGGCCCAGACGGCCGCGAGCTGATGGCCCGGTTCACCCGCCACCAGCGCGCCGCGTTCGAGTCCATCACCGTGGACTGGACCGAGCACGAGCGGCTCGAGTTCGCCCGCCTGATGCTCAAGTACGTCGACTCCCAGGACGCCCTCCGCGACCGCCTGCCGCGCTGACCGGGCGCCGGCCCGGCCGCCCCGGGCAACGCCGGAGGCCCCGGCCGCTGCGGTGCGCGCAGCGGCCGGG
>NZ_JBEYVJ010000479.1:0-4661 GCF_040643935.1 Kitasatospora sp. NPDC047058
CTCGCCCGCGCCCTCGCCCTCGCCCGGGTGTGCGGTCGCGCGTGCGCCGCAGCTTTCGGCGCCATCCGGGGCGGGGGCGTCCGGCGCGGCGGCGTCCAGCATCCGTCCGAGGTACCAGATCGCGGAGGCCAGGTCGTCCGTGACCATGCCCCAGAGCGCCCGGGTGCCGCGCCGGGTGGGGCCGGCGAAGGCGGTGAGCAGCGGTTCGACGTGGCCGACGACGGCGGCGCGCAGCTCGGCCCGGAGCTCGTCGTCCCCCGGGAGCGTGACGTGGGCGCGCGGGCGGAGCGCGAGATCACCGGTGGGGGCGTGCAGCCAGAGGTCTGCGCCAGCGATCGCGGGCACGCGACGGCCGAGGTACCAGGGCCCGGCGATCAGCACGCAGACCGACCAGAGGTAGTGGTGCAGCAGCCGGGACGCGGCGACGTGCGGGCGCGGGGCGGTGCCGTGCTCGGCGGCGGCCGGGGCGATCCGGGCGGCCTCGCCGGCCAGTGCGGCGTCCAGCGCGACCGGGTCGGCGGCCAGTTCGGCCGCGGAGTACCACCCCTGAGCACGCGTCGGGGCCGGTTCGCCGTCGTCGAGCAGTCTGACCTTCAGGGCGGGGCAGAGCTCCAGCAGCCGCCGGTAGTCCGCACGGAGAGGAGAGAGGCACTGGCCGCTGGCGGGCATGGGTGCGGCACCCAAGATCATCGGCACTCCCGAGATCGGATAAGGTGAGGCTCACCTTATAGGCACCTTCAGCCCGCCCCGGACGCGGCACCACCCGGCTCGCCCGGATGGGACAAACTTGACGAAGTTAGGTTTGCCTAACCTAATATCTCGCTCGTGCTCACCACCGACCAGCCGGTCTCCCCAGCTCCGGCCACGCCCCGGAACCCGGCGGTCCGGCGTCCCCTGCTGCTGGCCGCCGGAGTCGTCGTCCTGCTGCTCTGCGCCGCCCTGAGCCTCGCGCTCGGCTCCCGCTCCGTCCCGCTCTCCACCGTGATCGACGCCCTCACCGGTACCGGGCACGGCGGTGACGCCGCCGTGGTGACGGGCCTTCGCGTCCCCCGGACCGTCATCGGACTGGCCGTCGGCGCCGCGCTCGGCGTGGCCGGGGCGGTCGCCCAGGGTGTCACCCGCAACCCGCTCGCCTCGCCGGTCACCCTCGGGATCAACGCCGGCGCGGGCTTCGCCGTGGTCGCCGCGATCTATACCTTCCACCTCACCCGGCCGGTCGAGTACGTCTGGTTCGCCCTCGCCGGCGCGGCCACCGCCGCGGTGGCCGCGTACGCGATGTCGCGGCGCGGCGGGGACCTCGACCCGGTCCGGCTGGCGCTCGGCGGCACCGTGCTGACCGTGGTGCTCACCTCCTGGACGTCGGCCCTGATGCTGGCCAGTCACCGCACGCTGGACGAGGCCCGGTTCTGGCTGGCCGGCTCGGTCGCCGGCCGGCACCTGGACACCCTGACGCCCGTCCTGCCCCTCCTCGTCCTCGGCCTGGTCGGCGCCTTCGCCGTCTCCCCCGCGCTCAACGCACTGGCGCTCGGCGACGAGGCCGCCCAGTCGCTCGGGGTCCCCGTGGCCCGGATCCGGGTGGTGGGCGGCCTGGCCGTCGTGCTGCTCGCGGGCGGCGCGGTCGCCGTCGCCGGGCCGGTCGCCTTCATCGGGCTGGCCGCGCCGCACCTGGTCCGCCCCTTCCTCGGCAACGACCACCGCTGGCTGCTGCCCGGCTGCCTGATCGCCGGTCCGGTGCTGCTGCTCGCCGCCGACGTGCTGGGCCGCGTGGTGGCCCGGCCCTCCGAGATCGAGGTCGGCATCGTGACCGCCTTCCTCGGCGCACCGCTGCTCGCCGTCCTGGCCCGGAAGGTGGCCCGATGACCTCCCCCACCGCCGCCACCGGCCCCGCGCCCGCCGATCCCGCCCCCACCGGTCCTGCACCAACCGCCGCCACCGCCGCCCCGGCGCGCAGCACCGCGGCCCGCCGCAAGGCCCGTACCGCGGCCTGGTCGCTGCTGGCCGCCGCACTGCTGGTGCTGCTGACCGGCGTCGCGCTCGGCACCGGCCAGGTGAAGATGTCCGTCTGGGACGCGCTGCGCGCCCTGGCCGGGTCCGGCGACGCCGGAAACGTGCTGGTGGTGCAGGAGTTCCGGGCCCCCCGGGTGGTCTCGGCGCTGATCGCCGGCGCCGGGCTGGCGGTGGCCGGCGCGATGCTGCAACGGCTCTTCCGCAACCCGCTCGCCTCCCCCGACACCATCGGCGTCACCGGCGGCGCGTCCTTCGGCGCGGTGCTGATGCTCGCCACCGGCGCCTCGCAGGAGCTGATCCCGCTCGCCGCGCTCGGCGGCGGCCTGCTGGCCGCGCTGCTGCTCGGCGGCTTCGCCTGGCGCTCGCGGATGGCGGTGACCCGGCTGGTGCTGGTCGGGCTGGCGGTCCAGCAGGGCCTGGCGGCCGCCGTGAACCTGATGATCGTCCGGTTCCCGGCCGAGCTGGCCGCCTCCGCGATGCAGTGGACCACCGGCTCGCTGTACGGGCGGAACTGGACCGAGGTCTGGATCGGCGGCACCGCCATCGCGCTCACCGCGGCCGTCGTGCTGCTCGCCCAGCGCCGGGTCGCCGTGCTGGACCTCGGCGACGACTCGGCCGGCGGCCTCGGCCTCAATCCGGGCCGCGACCGCGTCCTCCTGCTGCTGCTCACCATCGCGCTGGCCTCGCTGGCCGCCGCCCTCACCGGGCCGGTCGCCTTCGTCGCCCTCGCCGTCCCGCACCTGGTCCGGCTGCTCGCCGGGCCGCCCACGCCCGGCACGCTCGGCCTCACCGCGCTCACCGGCGCCGTGCTGCTGCTCTCCTCCGACCTGCTCGTGCTGCACGTGATCCCCGTCCACGGCCTGCCGGTCGGTGCCGTCACCGCCACGCTCGGCGCGCCCTGGCTCCTGGTGCTGATGATCCGCCAGGGCCGGCTTCCCCAGAGGAGCAACTGATGACGACCACCCCGGAGAACCGGCTCGCCGCCCACGGCCTGCACCTGCGCTACGGCAACCGGGTGATCGTGGACGGGCTCGACCTCGAACTGCCCGGCGGCGCGGTCACCGCGATCGTCGGCCCCAACGCCTGCGGCAAGTCCACCCTGCTGCGCGGGCTGGTCCGGCTGCTCGACCCGGCCGCCGGCACCGTCACCCTGGACGGCTCCGACATCCACCGGATGCCCGCCCGGGCGCTCGCCAAGCGGATGGGCCTGCTGCCGCAGCAGCCGGTCACCCCCGAGGCGGTCACCGTCGAGGCGCTGGTCCGGCTCGGCCGGTTCCCGCACCAGCGGATGCTCAGCCCGTGGTCCAAGGCCGACCAGGCCGCCGTCGAGGAGGCGCTGGCCCGCACCGGCACGGACGTGCTCCGCGACCAGCAGGTGGACCGGCTCTCCGGCGGCCAGCGCCAGCGTGCCTGGATCGCCCTCGCGCTCGCCCAGGACACCGACCTGCTGCTGCTCGACGAGCCGACCACCTTCCTCGACCTCCGGCACCAGCTGGACGTCCTCGACCTGGTCGCCGACCTGCACGCCGAGGCCGGGCGCACCGTCGTCATGGTGCTGCACGACCTCGGGCAGGCCGCCCGGTACGCGGACCACCTGGTCGTCCTCAAGGACGGCAGGCTCGCCGCCGCCGGGGCGCCCGCCGAGGTGCTGACGGCCGAGCTGGTGGAGGAGGTCTTCCAGGTGCCGTGCCAGGTCGTGCCCGACCCGGAGACCGGCACGCCGCTGGTGGTGCCGCGGGCCCGGGCGAGACGGCCCGCCGCCGTCGCGCGCTGAGTCCGCCGGGCCGCTGCTCCGGCCACTCGGCCGGCCGCTCCGCCTGCCACTGCACCGGCAGGCCACCGGCCACCCCCGAACACGTCCGGCCGGCCCCGCGCTCACCCCGCGGGCCGGTCCGGTGTCCCGCCCTGCCCGGAACCGTCCGGCAACCCCGCACCAGAGACAAGGAAGCCGTCATGAACCGCACCGCCCGCGCCCGCAGACTCCCCGCCGCCGTCCTCGCCGTCGCGCTCTCCACCACGCTGCTCGCCGCCTGCGGCAGCAACGGCGACGGCCAGGACGCCGCCAAGCCGGCCGGCGACGCCGCCGCGGCCTCCGCCGGTTCCGCCGCGGTCTTCCCGCGCACCGTCACCCACGCCGCCGGCACCGCGGAGATCAAGGCCCAGCCCAAGCGCGTCGTGGTCCTGGACAGCGGCGAGCTGGACGACGTCACCCTGCTGGGCATCACCCCGGTCGGCGCGGTCTCCCCGCACATGAAGACCGAGGGCGGCTTCCCGGGCTACCTCAAGGACAAGATCAAGGACACCAAGGACGTCGGCCCGATGAACGAGCCGAACCTGGAGCTGATCGCCTCCCTCAAGCCCGACCTCATCCTCTCCTCGAAGGTCCGGCACGCCAAGGTCTACGACAAGCTGAACGCCATCGCGCCGACCGTGCTCGCCGAGACCACCGGCTTCCCGTGGAAGGAGAACCTCGCCCTCTACGCCCAGGCGCTCGGCAAGGAGGCCGAGGCCAAGAAGGCGCTGGCCGACTACGAGGCCCGCGCCGCCAAGCTCGGCGAGCTACCGCTTGGCCGAACCGTTGACGATCGATGAGGTCGGCGGCCTGGCCCGCCAGTCCTGGTGCCGCCGCCTGGTGGTCACCGACGCCTCCGCCG
>NZ_JBEYVJ010000480.1:0-4631 GCF_040643935.1 Kitasatospora sp. NPDC047058
GGGTCATGGACGGTATCCCTCGGGGATCAGAGGAGCGGGTGGCGGTCAGGACTTCGCCCGGCGCGCCCCGAGCTCCACCCGGGCGACCACCGCCGCCGCCCCGACGGCTCCCCGGCCGAGGGCGACGCCGGGTCGGCCTGGACCGCCGTCCCGGTCGCCACCGCCCACGCGATGGCCCTCCAGCTCGCTCTGCGCGGGACGCACGGCACCGCCCCCGAGGACCACGCGGTCCGGCTGCGGACCATCGCCGACAGCCGCCCGTACGGCCTGCCCGGCGGGCTCGCCCCGGTCGACCCCGAGCACCAGCGCGAGATCGAGCGCCGGACGCCCCGGGAGGGCGACGGCCTGCCGCTGCGTCACCCCGACCCGGCGGCCGGCGGCTGGACCGAGGTCGTCAACGCCGGCGGCTGCCGCGAGCCGGGCCGGGCCAACAACAGCCTGGAGATCGCGCTCTCCGCCGTCGACACCTTCACCGGCCGCCCGACCTGCGCCGCCCCGCGGATCCCGACCGAGGGCGACGCCGGCGAACGCGGCGGCCGGGACCGCGCCGAGCGGGAACTCGGCGCGCCCTTCCGCGACCTCGGCGACGGCGGGACGGCCTTCGGCCGGCTGGCCGGCGAACTGCGGCGGGCCGGCCACGGCGCCCAGGCCGTCCTGCTCACCCTGGACGGCTTCGGCCGCCCGCACGCCTGGAACGCGGTCAACCACGGGGACACCGTGACGTACCTCGACCACCAGGTCGGCCGCCAGGGCCACGCGCCGCTGCACGAGGCCGCCCACGGCCTCTGGGCCATCGCCCTCGGCCCCGACGGCCGCCCGCTCGACCTGGAGCTCGCCCGCCGCCCCGAGTTCGCCACGAGCCCCGCCTCGTGACGGCCCGTCCGGCCGCCCGGCCGCGGTGCCGGGCGGCGTGCGTGGGATCCTGTCGGGCGGCCGGTGGGGGACCGGGCAGGGGGCGTACACCCGGCGGCCCCCCGGCCGGCCCGTCCGTCCGTGCCCGCGCCGATGCAAGGAGCTCCACCCCGTGACCACCCGTGCGCAGGCGATCGAGGCCGCCCACCGCTGGATCAACGGCGACCTGCCGCGGGCTTCGGCCGACGGTTCCACCGGCAGCCGGCGGGTGCACTCGCACGAGTTCGAGCTGGGCTGGGTGGTCTGGGCCGGGCCGCCGCCGGTCCAGGTGGACCCGCTGACCGGGGAGCGCCGCGCACCCGAGGAGATCGGGGCGGCGTGCGCGGTGGTCGACCGGGAGACCGGGCGGTTCACCGTCTGGCCGTCGGTGCCGGTGGACGAGGTGGTCGCGCTCTACCGGGACTTCCTCGGCGCGGGCGCCCACGACCCGGCCGGGCCGCCGGCCACCGGCCGCGGCACCCGGGCCGAGCTGTCCTACCGCGACGCCCGCGGCGAACCGCGCTCGCTGGCCCTGCGCTCGGCCCCCGGCCTGCCGCACCCGGCGCTGCGCGGCTGGTGGTGGTTGCGCGAGCAGGGCGTCCGGGCCGAGGACGTGCTGTCCGTCCACACCGACCTGCGGCTCAGCGCCCTGCCCGGCGGCTACTGGGCGTACGCGCTGGCGGCCGAACTGCCCGACGTCCGGGTGGGCTTCGACCTGCCGTACGGGCCGCGCTTCGACCACCGGGCGGCGGCCGTCCGGGCGCTGCCGGCCGAGCCGGACGGACCGGCCCGCAACCGGGTGCCCTTCCCGCGCGCCGTGCCGCCGCTGCCGGCCGAGCCGGACCGGGAGCTGGCGGCCCGGCTGGTGGAGCTGTTCGGCGCGGCCGGCGTCCAGCGCTTCGACCCGGCGGACGTCACCCGGGCCGACCTGCCGGAGGCGACCGCCCGGGTCCTGCTCACCGTCGGCGTGCCGGTGGCCGTCGAGGGCTTCTTCGCGCTGCACCACCCCCGGCCCGACGCGATCGCGGACGGCACCAGGCCGGGCACGGTGCTGCCGCCACTGGCCGCCCACCTGGCCGAGGCGGGCCGCGGCACCCGGGTGGCCGAGCGGGAACGCCTCGCGCTCGCCCCGCAGCTGCTGCTCGGCACCGACGGCTGGTCGCTGATCACCGTGGACACCGCCTGCGGCGCCGTCCGGGCGGTCGACCCCGACTACGCCACCGCCCGGCACTGCAACGACGGGCCGGCCGCGTTCGTCCGCTGCCTGGCGCTGTTCGCCGAGCGGCTGCCCGGCCTGCGCGGGACCGACCCGCTGGCCGCCGGCGCCGCCGTCGACGCCCTGCAGCGCGGCCTGGCGGCGATCGACCCGACCGTCTTCGACGACCCGGAGAACTGGTGGGCCGTCATCGTCGAGCAGCTCTGGGACGGCCTGCTGTGAGCGGGGCCGGGGAAGCGGGCGTCCGGGTGACCTGCGGTGCGCCGCGGCCGGGGTGCGCGGGAGGGCGGGAGCACGCTGAAGGGAACCGACCGCGCTGTCGGGTTGTCAGATCATTTTGACGATTCATCGCCGACCGTCGATCATCCCCGAGCGCCCGCGTGGCGCCCGAACCAGAGCTGGAGCCCCGTCGCCGTGACCGCCCTGCCCCGCGCCGCCGCCCGCACGGCCGTCCTCACCGCCCTCGCGGTGCTGGTCGCCGGCTGCGCCGCCGCCCCCGGGCTGCGCGCCCGGCCGGCCGCCGACCGGCCGGTCTGCGCCGGGCCGGCGGTGATCGGCCACCGGGGCTCGCCGCTCGGCGCACCCGAGAACACCATGGCCTCCTTCGAGCAGGCCCTCGCCCAGGGCGCCGACTGGCTGGAGACCGACGTCCAGACCAGCAAGGACGGCGTCCCGGTGCTGATGCACGACGCCACGGTGGACCGCACCACCGACGGCAAGGGCGCGATCGCCGACCTGACGGCCGCCCAGCTCGCCGGGCTGCGGGTCACCGTCGGCCCCGGCCCGGCCGAGCCGGTGCCGACCCTGGAGGAGCTGCTGCAGCGGCTCTCCGGCACCGGCGTCACGCTGCTGATGGAGATCAAGTGGCAGCGGGCCGAGGACGTCGAGCGGATCGCCCGGATCGCGGCCGGCAGCCGCGCCCGGGTGTTCCTCTACTCGTTCTCGGCCGAGCACCTGCGCCAGGCCCACGCCGTCGCGCCCGCCCTGCCGGTGGTGCTGATCCAGGGCGCCTCCTTCGCCGAGGACCCGGGCGACCTCCCGCTGCACGGCATCGCCCTGGACGCCACGCTGGCCACCGCCTCCCGGATCGCCGCCGAGCGCCGGGCCGGCCGCGAGGTCTACGTCTGGACGCTGGACGACGAGGAGTCCTGGCAGCTGATGACGGAGCGCGAGGCCGACGGCCTGATCACCGACGCCCCCGGCCGGGCCCGCCGGTGGGCCGACGCCGACTGCCGCACCGGGGAGCCGGCCGTCCCGCGCGGCGCCCTCGTGCACTGAGCCCGCCCCGGGCCCGGAGCAGGACGGACAGCGACGGGACGGGTCTGCCGCACGGGTGGATCGCGTAGCGTGGAGACTTATGCGACTCGGTGTGCTCGACGTAGGTTCCAACACGGTCCACTTCCTCGTGGTGGACGCCCACCCCGGGGCCGCCCCGCTGCCCGCCTACTCCCACAAGGCCGAGCTGCGGCTGGCCGAACTCCTGGACGAGCAGGGCGCGATAAGCGAGCCCGGCGTGGACAAGCTGATCGGGATGGTCGCCTCCTCGCTGCGGGTCGCCGAGGACAAGGGCGCGGTCGACATCCTGCCCTTCGCCACCTCCGCCGTCCGGGAGGCCGCCAACGGCGAGGAGGTGCTCCGCCGGGTCGCCGCGGAGACCGGCGTCGCCCTGCGGGTGCTCTCCGGCCAGGACGAGGCCCGGCTCACCTTCCTGGCCGTCCGCCGCTGGTTCGGCTGGTCCTCCGGCCGGCTGCTCAACCTGGACATCGGCGGCGGCTCGCTGGAGATCGCCTGCGGACTCGACGAGCAGCCCGACGTCGCCTGCTCGCTGCCGCTCGGCGCCGGCCGGCTCACCGCCGGCTGGCTGCCCGGCGACGTCGCCGACCCGGAGGAGCTGCGCGGGCTGAGACGCCACATCCGCGCCGAGATGGCCTCCGTCGTCGGCGAGATCTCCCGGCTCGGCACCCCGGACCACGCCGTCGCCACCTCCAAGACCTTCAAGCAGCTCGCCCGGATGACCGGCGCCGCCCCCGCCGACGCCGGCCCGTACGCCGACCGCCGGCTCACCCGCAGCGGCCTCTCCGCCTGGCTGCCCCGGCTCTCCGCGATGACCGTCGCCGAACGGGCGCAGATCCCCGGCGTCTCCGAGGGCCGCGCCAAGCAGCTGCTGGCCGGTGCGCTGGTCGCCGACGCCGCGATGGACCTCTTCGGCCTGGACGAGCTGGACGTCTGCCCCTGGGCCCTGCGCGAGGGCGTCATCCTGCGCCGCCTGGACACCATGGACAGCCCCACCGACCGCAACGGTCCGGACCTCACCGGCTGAGGGCCGCTCCCCGTTCGGGCCGCGGTCCGCTTACGCTGTCTCCCGTGGCGCAACCAGCGGGCGAGGACGGGACGCAGGAGGGCCGCGCACCCGGGGACGGGCAGCCGCGGCAGGACGGACCGCGCCGCACGCGCCCGGCCGGGGAGGCCGCGGACGGCGGGACGGCGGGCCGCTCCGGCACGCTCGGCAAGGCCGTGCAGGGGG
>NZ_JBEYVJ010000481.1:0-4615 GCF_040643935.1 Kitasatospora sp. NPDC047058
GAACTTCATCGGCCGCACCAACGACGACATCGCCCGGGCCCGCACCGACTGGATGACCACCAACCGCTTCGGCGACGTCCACGGCTACGCCGGCGCCCGGCTGCCCGCCCCGGAACTGCCCGCCACCCCCCTCAAGCCCCGCGGCCGCGTCCGCTGACGTCCGCCGGCCCGGTCCGGCGTCAGTCCGTGCGGTGCGGCCGGCCGAGGGCCGGGCCGAGGCGGGTGGCGATGTCGGTGAGGATCTGGACGTAGTCCTCGTGCTCGAAGGTGAACGGGAGGGCGAACGCCACCTCGTCCACCTCCCGGTACGCGGCGTGCGCGTGCAGCCGCTCGGCGATCTCCGCGGAGGTGCCGACCAGGTCGCGCTCGAACACCAGCCGGGCCGGCCCCTGGGGCGCGGCGGTGCGCGGCGTCCGGGCCTCGGCGTAGGCCTGGTACCTGGCCCGTTGGGCGGCGGTGGCACTGTCGGTGGGGATGACGACGAGGCCCTGGGAGACCCGGGCCCGGTCGCCGTCCGGGTGGTGGGCGCGGAAGGCCCGGATGTGCGAGAGCTGGATGTCGGCGAAGTCCTCGGACTCCTCGGCCTTCACGACGCTGCTGGTGAGCAGGTTCATCCCGTTCTCGCCCGCCCAGCGGGCCGAACGGAGGCTGCCGGCGCCGTACCACATCCGACGGGCCAGCCCGGGGGAGTGCGGCTGGACCCGCCGGGAGAACACCTCGAAGCCCTCCGTCCCCTCGAAGTCCGTGGCCGGCTCGCCGCGCACGAGGTCCAGCAGCCGCCGCACCCGGCCCTGGCCGAAGTCCTCGTGGTCGCCGGTGTCCGGGTAGAGCGCCTTGCGGACCTGCTCGTAGTGGGCCGGCGGCCCGACGCTGACCCCGGCGTTGAGCCGGCCGCCGGACAGGAGGTCGACCGTCGCCAGGTCCTCCGCCAGGCGGAGCGGGTTCTCCCAGCCCAGCGGGATGACCGCGGTGCCGAGCTCGATCCGGTCGGTCCGCTGCGAGGCCGCCGCCAGCACCGCGACCGGCGAGGAGATCCCGTACTGCAGGTGCCGGTGCCGCAGCCACACGCTGTCGAACCCCAGCCGCTCACCGAGCTCGACGAGTTCGAGCGTCGACTCGTGGCCGCGCCGGGGGTCGGACTCGTCGAACAGGCCGATGGTCAGGAAGCCGAGCTTCCGCAGCGGGCGTGAGGCCAGTGGCATGAAGTCCTCCAGGTCGGATCGCCGGTCCCTCCCGGCAACAACGCCGCCCGCCGCGCCGTTCCCGGCCGGGGCGCGCGAGGGGCGCGGGAGGGTGCGGCCGCGCGCCCCCCCGGGCAGCCCGGTGAGTCGGCTGTCTGGTCGTCAACTGCCCGTCCCACGTACCATGTTGGTCGGCGAACGAAGGGGGTGCGCGGTGGCCGACGGGGGTGCCGGGCCCGGGCGGCGGCTGGAGAACGCGATCGCGTGGGCGCTGCGGAACTCCGACGGCGTGGTCGCGTTCTGCGGGGCGCTGGCCGTCGGGCTGCTCGACCTGTTCGGCGGCGGGCTCGGCGACAACGTCGTGTCGGGTGCGACCCTGCTGGTGCTGGCGGCGGTGGTGTACGGCTCGCTCGCCGAGCGCCGGCGCCGGATCACCGACATCCGGGAGGCGACGGCCGGCGCCCGGCAGGCGCTGGACAACCTGACCTCGGTGCGGGAGCTGGCCGGGGTGGAGCTCGAACGCGCACTGGAGCGGGCGCGGCTGGACACCGACCGCTGGGTGTTCAAGGGCGGCACCGGCACCTACCTGCGGGCGGTCACCCTGCCCGAGTGCGTCCGGGAGGCGCGGCAGCGCCGCCGGTCGCTCACCGTCAAGATCGACATCGTCCACCCCGGCGACGAGCGGGCCTGCGCGGCCTACTCGCGGTTCCGGGAGACCTTCGGCAACCGGCCGGACGGTGCGCAGGCCGGCGGGTGGAGCGTGGAGCGGACCCGCAAGGAGTCGTACGCCACGGTGTTCGCGGCCGCCTGGTACCGGCAGCGGCTCGACACGCTGGAGATCGACGTCCACCTCTCGTCCGTCGTCCCGGCCCTGCGGTTCGACCTCTCCGCCTCCTGCCTGTTCATCACCCAGGACGACCCCCGGCGGGTCAGCCTCTACGTCGAGCGCGGGCGGCCGCTCTACGACTACTACGTCACCGAGCTGCACCAGTACCGGGAGCAGGCGGTCAAGCTCGACCTCCGGGACACCGGGCCGCTCGGCGACGACCCGACCGTCGACGAGGCCAGGCGGCTGTTCGAGCAGCTGGGCATCCGGCTGCCGGCGGCCTTCTCGGACGGTGACGTCGGCGACATCATCGACCGGGCGCTGCGCGCGGAGAACCCGTACCGCAGGTAGCCGCCGGAGGGAGCAGACGATGGACGACCCCCGTACACGGTCCTTTCCGCACCCGCGCACTCCCGCGTCCGCAGCCGCGTCCGCACCCGCCACGCCCGGATCCGCTCCCGGCCCGGAGCCCGCCCCCGCCGGCCGTTCCCCGGAGCTCTACGGGACGCTCGACCGGGCCGCCGGGCACGCCGTCGCCTCGCCCGCCCTGGACGGCCTGGTCGGCGGGATCCTCGCCGAGGTCGCCTCCGGCGCGCGAGCGGTGCGGGCCGTCGCCCACCCGCTCGGCTTCTTCTGCCTGCCGGTCCTGCGCGACGGGGTGTTCGGGGTGTGCGTCCACGTCTTCGGCGCCGCCGCCGACCGGCCCGACCCGGCCGGCGGCGGCCCCGGCCCGGACACCCGGGAGATCCACTGCCACAGCTGGGAGCTGAAGAGCAGCGTGCTGTACGGGCGGGTCGGCAACCTGCGGGTCGCGGTCCACGACGAACCGGACCGGCCGACCCACCGCGCCTACGAGGTGCACAGCACGGCCGGCGCCGACGAGATCCGGCCGACCCCGCGGCTGGTGCGCTGGGAGGCGCTCGGCGGGCGCACCAGTACCCGCGGCGAGACGTACACCCTGGCGGCCGGCGAGTTCCACGCCACCGTCCTGCCCGGCGGCGCCCCGGCCGCGACGGTGGTGCTGGGACGCTCCGTGCCCGGGCCGGTGGACGTCGTCCTCGGCCCGGTCGACGGCGCCGCCCGGCGGGTGGTGCGCCGGCAGTGCGACGCGGCCCGGACCGCCCGGATCGCCGGGGCGACCGCCCGCCGGCTCAGGGGCTGCGGTTAGGGGCTGCGCCGAGGCTGCCCGGCGGGGGCTGACCGGCAAGATCCGCCGTTCGGCCCCTGATGCGTGCCAGGCGCGCCCGAAGTCCCACCGGACCCGGACGCCCCGCCCGCCGCACCCGTGCCGCCCGGGCGGCCGCCACCCGTCCATCGATGGTCTGCGAATTTTTCCGTGCAAAACCTCTTCAACTTCGTTCAGAGAGAGGTAGATTGCAGCACACTCGGGCACGCGGCGCCGGCGGTGGCAACGGGTCCGAGCGGTTTTCGCCGTGCCGGACCGACCACTGCTCCGGATGATGGGAGGGGGCCCCGGGCCTCCTGACCTGCATCAGTGCCTCGAGAACGTTCCCATGGTCGTCCGTAGCGTGTAAGGAGCAACCTCGTGACCGACGCCGCGTTGAGCGCCGAGGAGCACCGGCCTGCCGAGCCCGCCGTGCTCGATGACGTCCCCGGCTGGTTCTGGGATCACGACCGCCACCTCTTCGAGTGGTTCCTCGCCCGCCAGGAGAAGGCGGGGGTCACCGGCGACCTGCTGGAGATGGGCGCCTACCTGGGGCGCAGTGCGATCGTCATCGGCAGCCATCTGCAGCCCACGGAGACGTTCACGGTCTGTGACCTGTTCGATTCGGACGCCCCGGACGACGAGAACGCCGCCGAGATGGACATGTCCTACCGGAAGACGCTGACCCGGTCGGCGTTCGAGGACAACTACCTCGCGTTCCACCCGTCGCTGCCGGAGATCATCCAGGCGACCACCTCCAGCCTGGCCGGCGGCCGGATACCGGCGGGCGCCTTCCGTTTCATCCACATCGACGCCTCGCACCTGTACGAGCACGTGGTGGGCGACCTCCAGGTGGCCCGGGCGGCGCTCCAGCCGCAGGGCGTGGTGGTCCTGGACGACTACCGCTCGGCGCACACCCCCGGCGTGGCCGCCGCGACCTGGGAGGCCGTGTTCAACCACGGGCTGAAGCCGATCGTGCTCACCGAGTGCAAGTTCTACGGCACCTGGGGGGACCCGGAGCCCGCCCAGCGCGACCTGCTGGACCGGATCGGCCTGGCCGAGGGCTGCCAGCTCAGCACCGAGACCCTGAACGGGCAGCAGGTGCTGCGGATCACCGGCAACTCGGAGGGCATCGAGGCGTTCCGGCCCTCCCGCCACCACGACCGGCTGGCCGCCGCGGCCGCCCGCCGCGAGACCGAGGAGGCCCGCCGGGAGGCGCTGCGCGCCCAGGAGGCGGCCGCCGAGGACCTCGCCGTCCGCCGGGCCCGCGCCGCCGAGCGCCGGCGGCCGGCCAACGTGGCCAAGCGCGTCGCGGGGGACCTCCTCCCGCCGGTGGTCACCGACGCCATCCGCCGGGCCCGCCGGGGCTGACCGGCCAGGGCGGCCGCGGACGGCGCCGCACGACGGCGACAACGCGGGAGCGCCGGCCGGGGCGATCCCCGG
>NZ_JBEYVJ010000482.1:0-4562 GCF_040643935.1 Kitasatospora sp. NPDC047058
TTTTCTCAAAGCCGGTCGATTCGGGCGGGCCTTCATGATCGATACCGCCGGTAACAGTCAACTGACCTGCGATGTCCAGGAATTGCTTGAAGCGGCTCTTCCACGGCCGCGACACCGACGGCGGTGCGGAGGTCGTGGTCAAGCAGGCCCGCGCGCACATCGAGGTCGACCGGGCCGGCACCGACGCCCGCGCCGCACTCCGGCACGAGGCCGCCCTGCTCGCCCGGCTGGAGGGGCTGGAGCTGGCGCCACGGCCGGTCGAGCTGATCGAGCAGGACGACTCGCTGTTCCTGGTGCAGGAACGAATCGCCGGGCAGCCGCTCGGCAGCTGGGTCGGCGGCCGGCTGCGCCGCGACGGCAGCCCGGACGTCGACTGGGCCGAGGCCGGGCCGCTGGTGCACGCGCTGCTCGACCTGGTCGAGCGGGTGCACGAGCTGGGCCTGGTGCTCCGCGACCTCTCCCCCGGCAACGTCCTGGTGCAGCCCGACGGCACGCTGCGGCTGGTCGACCTGGAGCTGGCCGCCGAGGCCGGCCGCCGGGCCGGCTCGGCCGGCACCCCCGGCTACCGCGCCCCCGAGCAGGGCCCGGGGCGGCTCGCCCTCGTCCCGGACCGGCTCGTGACCGGGCTCCCGGCGGGCGGCCCGGCCGGAGGCGGCGCCTGCGTGGCCGAGCCCGCCGCGGACCTCTACGCACTGGGCGGCCTCTTCTTCCTACTCGCCACCGGCCACGATCCGTTGCTGCCGGAGGACCTGCCGTCGGCCCGCCCGGTCGCCGACCGGCTCGGCCGCTGGCTCGCCCTCGCCGCGCGCTCCGGCGACACCGCGCGGCGGCTCGCGCCGGCGGTCCTGGGGCTGCGGGCCGAGGAGGCGGAGCAGCGGTGGAGCCTGCAGACGGTCCGGGAGGCCCTCGCGGGGGGCGCCGCTCCGGTGGCCGCCGGCCCGACGGCCGGGAAGGCCCCGGCCGCGGCCTCACCGGTGGGCGGCGGGTCCGTCGTCGACCGGGTCCTGCGCGACGGCCTGCGGCACCTCGCCACGACCGCCACGCCGCTGCGGCGGGACCGGCTCTGGCCGATCGTCCCGGCCGGCGAGCGGTCCGACCCGTGCAACGTCCAGCACGGCGCCGCCGGCGTCCTCGCACTGCTGGCCCGCGCCGCGGTGACCGCCGGGCTGCCGGACGAGGTCCGGGCGGAGGCCAGGAACACGACGCGGACGGCCGTCGAGTGGATCGAGCGCCGCTGCGCCGACGAGCCGGTCGTCCTGCCCGGGCTGCACTTCGGCCGCTCGGGCGCCGCCTGGGCCCTGCTGGACGCCGCCGGGGCGCTGGCCGACCGTCCGCTCGCCGAGCGCGCGGCCGGACTGGCCCGCCGGATAGCCGTCGAGTGGCCCAACCCGGACGTCTGCCACGGCGCCGCGGGCGCCGGCTTCCTCCAACTGCGGTTCGCCGCGGCCGACCTGGGGCCGGACTCGGCCCGGGAGTTCCTGGCCCGGGCGGCGCACTGCGGCCACCGCCTGCTCGCCGCCGGCCGGCCGACGCCGTACGGCACGGTGTGGCCCGTCCCGGAGGACTTCGACTCGGCGCTCGCCGGGATCACCCACCTCGGCTTCGCCCACGGGGTCGCGGGTGTCGGCGCGTTCCTGCTCGCCGCCGCCGAGGCCACCGGCGACCGGGCGCTGCTCGACGGCGCCGCCGAGGCCGGGCGCACGCTCGCGACCACCGTCCGGCGGGAGTTCGGCGACGGTGCGGAGGAGAGCGCCTGGTGGCCGCAGGACGCCGACGACCCCGAGCAGGTCAGGCTCGCCCACTGGTGCAGCGGGTCGTCCGGCGCGGGCACCTTCCTGCTCCGGCTCTGGCAGGTCACCGGTGACGCGGGCGCACGCGAACTCGCCCTCGCCGCGGGCCGGGCGGTGCTGGCCGGGCGCTGGCACTGCGGCGTCAGCGCCTGCCACGGGCTGGCCGGCGACGGCGAGTACCTGCTCGACCTGGCCCAGGCCACCGGTGCGGCCGAATTCAGCAGTGGAGCCGAGGAGTTGGGTCAGCTGATCGCCGCCCGGACGGCCCTGCGGAGCGGGCTGCTGGTGCTGCCGGACGAGACCGGCACCGGCTGCGCCGCCGCGTACGGGACCGGGACCGCGGGTGCGCTCGCCTTCCTGCTGCGGCTGCGGCACGGCGGACCCCGGCTCTGGGTCGACCCGGTACCGCCCTCGTTCCCGGCCGGCGGCCCGGGGCGGCCCGGCGCTGACCGGCCCGACGGCCGGGGTTCGGACGGCGCCGGCGGCCCTGACGACCACGGCGGACCCGACGAGGCGAGGGCGACATGATGGTGGCCACCCGGATCGTGACCCAGGCCCTGCGCCGCCTCAGCTTCACCTTCGCCGCCGACGGCAGCCACGCCGCCTGCCTCGCCTCCGCCGCCGACGGCGGCTGGTACGCGGAGAGCTGGCGGCTGCCGGAGAGCGGCCCGGTCGTCCCGCTCGCGCTGGCCCTGCCCGGCAACCGGTCCGAGCACCTGCGCTCGCAGCTGGTCGCACTCCCGGACGGCTCCGTGCTGGTCTGCCGGCACGACGGCGAACGGCACGACCTGGTGCTGCTCGGCGTCGCCGCCGGGCAAGGCCGCGAACCGGTCACCACCGAGCGGCAGCTGGCCACCCTGAAGTGCCCCGGCCTGCGGGTGCTGCCCCTTCCGGCACAGGCGCCGGCGGGGCCCGGCGCCCCGGTCGCCGTCGCCCTGGGCAGCGACACCCGTCCGGCCACCACGGTCTGGCTGGTGCCGGCCGACGGCAGCGGGCCCCGGCAGGTGGCCGAGATCCCGGGCCTGCACGGCGGCGGCGTCTGGCTCGACCACACCGGCGCACTGCTGGCGCTCGACCGGGTCGGCGAGGGCACCGTCCGCACCGTCGTCCTGGACCTGCGCAGCGGCGCCGTCACCCCGCTGCTGGAGATCGGCGAGCGCAGCAACGACCGGCTGGTGCTGTTCGACCCGGACAGCCGCTTCGCGGTCGTCCGCAGCGACGCGCCCGGCACCGACCGGCTCGGCTGGGGCGTGCTGGACGGACGCGGCGAGCCGCTGCGGCTCCCGGACTGCCTGCACGTGGCGGGCGTGTTCTTGCGGCCGGTGGCCCTGCGGCCCGGTCCGGAGGGCCACCGGGTGGTGATCCAGATCGACCACGGCGCGGGCTCGGCACTCGCGGTGTGGCGGCCCGCCGCCGGACGCCTGGACCCGCTGCCGGTGCCCGCCGGACGGTTCGGCGCGGTCGGCCACTGGTCCGGCGCGGGCCTGCGGATGCCGTACTCCGCCCCCGACCACCCGGCCGCGCTGGCCACCCTGGACGTGGACGCGCTGCTGGGCCAGGGCCCGGCCGCCGCCGGGTCCGGCCCGATGCCGCTGCCGCTGCAGTTGGCGCCGCTGGGCTCCGCGCAGCCCGGCTCCGGCCTGCCGGCCCCGTGGCGGGACACCATCCTGCCCTGGCAGCCCGGCGTGCCGCGCCCCCCGCGGGCCGAGGCCCCGGCCGGCTGGCGGCTGGACGGCTCCGCCCAGCCCGGCGACGGCGGCCGCTGGCACCCGGCCCAGAGTCTCGAACTCGCCGGTCCGGCCGGCCCGTTGGAGGCCGTCGTGTACGGCGGCGACACCTGGCTGAGCAGTCCGCACCTGGTGCTCGCGCTGCACGGCGGCCCGGCGGACGCCTGGCGGCTGGAGTTCGACCCAGCGCTGCAGCGGATGGCGGCCGAGGGCCTCGCCGTCCTCGCCCCGAACCAACGCGGCTCCACCGGCTACGGGGTGGCGCACGCGATGGCCATCCGCGGCGCCTGGGGCGGACCGGACCTCGACGACGTCCTGTACCTGCTGGAAGCCCTCGCGGGCCAGCGCGCCGCGCTCGGCCTGGAGCCGCCCGCCCTGTTCGGCGTCAGCTACGGCGCGTTCCTCGCCCTGCTGGCGGCCGCACACGCACCGGCCGAGCAGGTCGCCCGGTGCGCGGTGGTCGCACCGTTCCTGTCCGGCGCCCGGCTGCTGGCCGAAGCCGCTCCCCCCGTACGGGCGTTGACCACCCGGCTGGGCGGCGGCGAGCCGATCGCCGACGCCCGCGGCCCGCGCGACGTGCTCCAGCTCGCGCACCGGATCGGCGCGCCGCTGCTGGTGGTCCACGGCGACCGGGACGAGGTCGTCCCGGTGAGCCAGTCCCGTGCGCTGCGGCACGAGTTGCTGCGGATCGGCCGCAGCGAGGGCGCCGACTTCCGCTACGTGGAGGCGGCCGGCGCCGGCCACGAGGTGCTGGCCGAGGACGGCGCCGCCGTGCTGCACGAGCTGCTGGCCGCCTTCCTGCGGACCGGCCGGCCGGGATAGCCCGGCCCAGCCCACAGACTCCCGGGCCGACGGGCCCGGGGCGGTACCCGCGGTGGTGGATGGAGGCCGCCGCGGGGCGCACCACCGAACGCCCCTACCGCAGATCGCGGCGGGCGTCAGCA
Organism: Kitasatospora sp. NPDC047058; assembly: GCF_040643935.1. Classification (NCBI taxonomy): domain Bacteria; kingdom Bacillati; phylum Actinomycetota; class Actinomycetes; order Kitasatosporales; family Streptomycetaceae; genus Kitasatospora; species Kitasatospora sp. NPDC047058. The sequence continues at coordinate 4,462 of NZ_JBEYVJ010000482.1, forward strand.
TCCGGGCGCGGCCCCGGAAGCGGCATGATCACGCCCGACCGCCTGCGGCTGCTCCACGTGGTGATCGACCCCGATCTGAACGAGCCCGGCAACGTCATCGT
>NZ_JBEYVJ010000483.1:0-4552 GCF_040643935.1 Kitasatospora sp. NPDC047058
TGTTTAAACTCTACCGCCCCCACCGAGAACAACACCTTTGCTGTACCACTCTTCCCCACCCCCCCGCTCTTCCGATCGGTCACCGGCACCCCGGTGTACCCGTTCCCCCACGCGACCCGCCGGGGCGCGTGACGCGCGCCCGGCCGGTGGGGTGAGGCGGTGGGGGTCAGGCCGTGACGCCGCCGTCGAGGACCAGGTCGGCGCCGACGGTGAAGGCGGACTCCGGGGAGGCGAGGTGGAGGACGGCGGCGGCGATCTCCTCGGGTGCGCCGGCCCGGCCGACCGGGACCTGGGCCTTCATCCGGTCGGCCTTGTCGGCCGCGGTCTCACCGGGCCGGGTGGACATGGTGGTGTCCACCGGACCGGGACTGACCAGGTTGATCCGGACGCCGTCGGCGATGTGGTCGCGGGCGGCGGCGCGGGTCAGGGTGGCGACGGCGGCCTTGGTGACGGCATAGGCGCCCAGGCCCGGGAGGCGGAAGTGGGTGCCCAGGTTCGAGGAGATGTTGACGATGGCACCCCCGCCGCGGGCGCGCAGCTCGGCGATCTGGTGCTTCATGGCGAGCCAGGTGCCGGTGAGGTTGGTGTCGATCAGGCGCTGCCAGTCCTCCTCCTCGACGTCCGCGACCGGGGCGGGAGTGCCGAGGATGCCGGCGTTGTTGACGGCGACGTCCAGCCCGCCGAGCTGCGCGACGGTCTCCCGGACCAGGCGGGCGGCGTCCCCACTCCTCGCCACGTCCCCCACCAGGGCGACGGCCTTGCCGCCCTCGGCCTCGATCAGCGCGACGGTCTCGGCGAGCGAGGCCTCGGTGCGCCCGGCCACGGCCACCCGGGCCCCCTCCCGGGCGAAGGCGAGCGCGATGGCGCGGCCGATGCCGGTCCCACCGCCGGTGACCAGGACGGACTTGTCGGCGAAACGCGTGGTCATGACGAGTACTCCTTCATGGGTTTGTGCGTGAGCGTGTGCTGCGCGGCGGTCGCGGCCGCCCACTAAATTGACCGTTCGATCCAATATCAGGGCCGAGAAAACGGCGGCCGGAGCCGCCGCCCGGACCCGCCCGGGAACCCTCAGTCCAGCAGGGAGAGCGCCTGCTCGGCCGCGTCGTGCAGGCGCGCCGCGCCGTCGCCGGCCTTGCCGATCACCCGCATGCCCTGCAGCAGCACCAGCAGCATCCGGGCCAGCGCCCGCGGGTCACGCCCTTCGGGCAGCTCCCCCTGCGCCTCGGCGCGGACCAGGGCGGAGGTCAGCGCCGCCTCCAGGAGGCCGAGACTGTTCGCCACCCGGCGGGCCGCGTCCGGATCGTGCGGGGCGAGCTCGACCGCCGTGTTGGTGACGAAGCAGCCCCGCCGGCCCCCGCTCTCCGCATCCTCGCCGGACTCCCGCGCAAAGCGGCGGACCAGGGCGCGGATCGCCGGCAGGACCGGACCGGGCTGCGAGAGCTCGGCCAGCAGCGCCGGGTCGCACTGCTCGCCGTAACGCTCCAGGGCGCGCAGGTAGAGCTCGTGCTTGCTGCCGAAGGTGGCGTAGATACTGGCGCGGGCGATGCCGAGCCCCTCGACCAGGTCGCTCATCGAGGTGGCCTCGTAGCCGCGCCGCCAGAACAGCTCGAGAGCCGACTGGAGCGCCGTGTCGGGGTCGAATTCCTTACTGCGAGCCATGACTGAACCCTAGTCAGATCCAGACCGATCGGTCAAGAAAGGCCGGGGAGGGCGGACGAAACTTCGACCACGCTCTATTTGACTGAGTATTGTCAAACCCTCAAGGGTAAGGGTACCCTTACCGCCGCTCGTCCCCAGTCCCCTCCCCACCGGAGGCACCTTCCCATGCCTGCAAGCCTGCAACAGGCGCTCGACGCCGCCCGCCCCTACGTCCTGACGGCCTTCCGGGCCGTGATCGGACTGCTCTTCGCCTGCCACGGCGCCGCCTCGCTCTTCGGCGTGTTCGGCGGCGCCAAGGGCGGCGGCACCGTCCCGGTCGGGCAGTGGCCCGGCTGGTGGGCCGCGCTGATCCAGCTCGTCGGCGGCGCGCTGGTCCTGGCCGGCCTCGGCACCCGGACCGCGGCCGTCATCTGCTCGGGTTCCATGGCCTACGCGTACTTCACGGTCCACCAGGAGCACGCACTGCTGCCGCTGCAGAACAACGGCGAGGCCTCGGTGCTGTTCTGCTGGGCCTTCCTCGCCATCGCGGTGCTCGGCTCCGGCCCGATCGCCCTGGACCGGCTGTTCACCGGCCGGAACACCGACCGGGCCGGGCACACCGGAAGCACCGACAACGCCGGGCGCAGCTCGCAGCCGACCCCGGCCGGCTGACCGCTCCCGGGGCGTGTCCTGTGGTCGGCTTTCCACAGGACACGCCCCGGGACGGCTCCTGACGAACCGTCGGCACCGGCCGGAGGACGTGCCGTCAGCAGACGGCGGGGGCGGCGACGGTCACTCCTCGCACTGGTGGCTGCACTCCCACCGGCCGCCGCCGAACTCCCACTCGCAGCAGGCGTGGAAGCTGCCGGCGCGGGTGGCCGCTCCGGGGCTCCCGCCACCGCGGGTGGCCCCTCCCGGATTCTCCCCGCCCTGGGGCCCACCGCGGGTGGCCCCGCCCGGGCTCTCGCCGCCGTACGGTCCGTCGGGCGGCGGGCCGCCCCGGTCCTCGTCCGACGCCGTGTCACGGTTCCACCGGATCGCGTACTTGCCGGCCAGCTCCGGATACTGGTCGAACACCTTCTCCAGGGCCTTGAAGAAGCCGGCGTCCACGTCGGGTCCGGCGGTCTGCGTCTGAGCGGCCATCGCGACCTCACCTCGTTCCGCCCGGGGCTCCGCAGCCCCGGCTGCCCTCGGTCACCGCGCGCCGGGCGTCTCCGGCCGGGCCGGGCCGCCCCGGTCCGCCCTCGGGAACCGCCCCCACAGATCGAGGCTCGCACGCCCGTGGTGGCCCCGCCAGCCGGTCGGCAGGACCACCCGGGGCCGCTCCCCGGCCAGGTGTCAGACCACCGTCGGCAGCGGGGGCTCGACCGCCAGCGGAGCCGAACTGCGGGCCCGGTGCTGGGCGGCCCAGGTGCTGAGCGCCACCGTGCAGGCGTGGTCGAGGTGGCGCAGGCCGGACCAGTCCAGCTCGACCGGGCGGTCGCCCGGGAGCCGCTCCAGCGCGTCCAGCAGGCGGGGCAGCCGCAGGAAGGTCGCGTTGCCGCTCAGCCGGACGCGCAGCGGCCGCGCACCGCCCTGGTCACCCTGGCCCTCCTGGCCGCCCCGGTCTTCCGGGCCGCCCCGGACACTCGCGCCGCCCTCCCCCGCCGGCAGTTCCTCCACGCCGATCTGCAGGTGCGAGGTCTGCCAGGCCGACTTCACCACGGCCAGCCCGATGCCGGTCAGCACGCCCTCGAACAGGTTGGTGGTGATGATCGCCACCGCCGTGACCGCCAGCACCACCGCCTCGCCCCGGTGCTCCCGGCAGAGCCCGGCGATCCGCCGGACCGGCACCAGCTTGGCGCCCGCGTGCACCAGGACGGCGGCCAGCGCCGTCAGCGGGACCAGACCGAGCACGCCGGGCAGCAGCGCGGTGAACAGCAGCAGCCAGAACCCGTGCAGGACGCGCGAGGCCTTGGTCCGGGCACCCGCCTGGACGTTGGCCGCGCTGCGCACGATCACCGCCGTCATCGGCAGCGCGCCGAGCAGGCCGCAGAGCGCGTTGCCGACGCCCTGGGCGGTCAGCTCGCGGTCGTAGTCGGTGCGCGGGCCGTGGTGCATCCGGTCGACGGCGGCCGCGCTGAACAGCGTCTCGGCGGAGGCGATCAGGGTGAAGGCGACGACGGTGCCGAGGCCGGCCGTGCTCGCCAGGGCGCCGAGCGCGTCTCGGTCGGGCATCTGCACCACGCCCAGCAGACCGGCGACCCGGACCCGGGCCACCGGGAGGTCGGCGGCGGCGGTGACGGCCGCGGCGAGCCCGACGGCGGCCAGCGGTGCGGGCACCGCCCGGGCCACCCCGGCGGGCAGGTACGTCCAGAACACCAGCACCAGCAGGGTGCCGGCGCCGAGGGCCACCGCGCTAGGGGCGGCGGCCCCGGTGAGGGCGTCGCGCAGCAGCGCGGGCAGTCCGGCGATCTTCTCCGGCCCGGTCGAGGGCGCCTTGCGGTCGGCGAGCGCGTACAGCTGGCCGAACAGCAGGGTCAGGCCGATGCCCGCCAGCATGCCGTGCACCACCGAGGCGGACATCGCGCGGAACCAGCGGCCCAGGTGCAGGGCCCCCATCACGAGCTGAAGCAGGCCGGTGGCCAGCACCAGCAGGCCGAGCGCGCCGACGCCGTACTCCTGCACGGCCTCGTAGACCAGGACGGTCAGCCCGGCGGCCGGGCCGCTGACCTGGAGGCTGCTGCCGGGCAGCGAACCGACGACCAGGCCGCCGACGATCCCGGTGACCAGCCCGAGCTCGGCGGGCACGCCGGAGGCGACGGCCACCCCGACGCAGAGCGGCACGGCGACCAGGAAGACCACCAGCGAGGCGGGCAGGTCGAAGCGCCAGGGCACGGCGCGCAGCAGCGCGGCCGGGCCGCGGCGGCCCCGT
>NZ_JBEYVJ010000484.1:0-4546 GCF_040643935.1 Kitasatospora sp. NPDC047058
GCCCGGCGGGCCCGGGCCGCGGGCCCCGCCGGTCACGCGGGGACGGCCGCCCGCTCCCGCAGCTCCTTCAGGACCGCGATGTCCATCGCGTGGCCGGTGCCGTCGCCACCGTGCTTGCGGTCCGGCGTCTCGACGATCAGCGGGACGCCGGCCGTCTCCGGGTGCTCGAAGAGCTCGCGGAACGGCTCCGCACCGATGTGGCCCGCGCCGATGTTGGCGTGCCGGTCCTTGCGCGCGCCGACGGTGTCCTCCGAGTCGTTGGCGTGGATCAGCCGCAGCCGGCCCGGCCCGGCGGCCGCCACCAGCGCGTCCAGCGCCTCCCGGACGCCGCCCGCCGCAGCGAGGTCGTGGCCGGCCGCGAAGGCGTGACAGGTGTCCAGGCAGACCCCGACCTTGGGGTGGCCGTCCAGCGCGTCGACGTACTCCGCCAGGTCTTCCATCCGCGAGCAGAGCGAGCTGCCCTGGCCGGCCGTCGGCTCCAGCAGCAGCCACGGCGCGTCGTCGCCGAGCGCGTCCAGCTCGTCCAGCAGTGGCCGGACGTCCGCGCGGACCTGCGCCATCGCCTCGGCCCGCCGCGAGCCGCCGCCCGGCGCGGTGCCGACCGCCGAACCGGTGTGCAGCACCACGCCCAGCGCGCCGATCGCGTGGCCCCGCAGCAGCGAGTGGCGCAGCGAGGCGGCTGAGCGCTCGCGGGTCGCCGCGGTGTCCGAGCCGAAGTTGATCAGGTACGGCGCGTGCACGTACGCCGGGACGCCCTGCTCGGCGCAGGCGGTGCGGAACTCCTCGTCCTGCGCCGGGTTGCCCGGGGGAGTGGCCCAGCCGCGCGGATTGGCCACGAAGACCTGGACCGCCTCGGCGCCCACCCGCCGGGCGTACGCCAGCCCCGTCCCGGCCAGCCCGCGGGCGGCCACCGGCACGTGGGCCCCGACCGGGTTGCGGACGGCGGTGGGCGGCGGTACGGCGGCGACGGGCGGGAGGACGGCGGCGGTGTTCATGCCCCGAGAATGCCACGCGCCCGGCACGGCCCGGTGCACAGGCCTCTGCGCCCGGCAGGCGTACACGAACGGTGGAAGTGGCAAAAGCTTCCTTCGTCATCGATCGACCGAACCCAAGGGTCGAACGCCAGGCCGGAGCGCGCCCGCCCTCGTCGCCGCATTCGCCTGGTCGCCGGCAATCCCTGGAGAACGTCCGCCACCGGCGAGCCCGCCGCTTCCGTCGAGACGCGCGGCCTGCGTGCCGCCGCGTGCCGCGCGCAGACGCTCGCCGAACCGCTGACGCCCCGCCAGAAGACCGCCGCCACCCGGCCCCGCCACCCGCCCCGCCGTCCCCGCCCCGCCGTCCCCGCCCCGCCGTCCCCGCCCCGGCGGGTGCACTCACACGACCGGCCGACGGTCCGTCAGTCCTGTAGCCCAGTCCTGGTGGCGGGGCCACCCGTGCGCCCATAGCGTCGATTCGGCCGATCCCCACCGGCTGTCGTCTCTCCCATACACCGCGTCACCACCGCGCCGGCGTCCCGCGAGCGCGCCAGAAAGCAGGTCATCACATCATGCCTACGCGTCGGGTCCACCACCTTGCCGCGGCCACCGCTGCCGCCGCGACCGCCCTCACCACCATCCTGGCCACCCTGGCCGCCGCGCCCGCGGCCCACGCCGCCGGCCTCCACCTCGTCCGCCCGGGCGAATCGGTTCAGCAGGCCGTCGACGCGGCCGAACCCGGCGACACCGTCCAGCTGATGCCGGGCACCTACTACGGCAGCGTCCGGATCACCACGCCCGGCCTCACCCTGCGCGGGACCGGCCGGCAGAGCGTGATCGTCCCCGGGGACGCCGCCGCCGGCACCGCCGGCGACACCGTCTGCGCCACCGCCGGCCACGGCCTCTGTGTCGTCGGCGCCGACGCGGAGCCGCTCCGCGGCATCACCGTCGAGGCGCTGGCCGTCACCGGCTTCCCCAAGAACGGCATCAACATCAGCTCGACCACCGGCATGACCGTGCGCGCGACCTACGTCCACGACAACGCGCAGCAGGGCATCAGCCAGGAGAAGTCGACCCGCGCCGTCATCGTCGGCAACGAGTCGGCCCGCAACGGCCAGTCCGGCGTCTTCCTCGCCAACAGCGTGGCCAACGAGGGCGGCGCCATGGACACCGAGGGCACGCTGGTCAGCGGCAACCGGCTCTCCGAGAACCGGATCGGCGTCACCGTCCGCCGCCTGCGCGACCTGGACATCGCGCAGAACGACGTCCGCGGCAACTGCGGCGGCGTCTTCGTCGTCGGCGACGAGGGCGTGCCCAAGGCGGGTGCGCTGAGCATCAGCCGCAACCGGGTCGTCGCCAACAACAAGTACTGCCCGCCCAACCCGCGGCTCGACTTCATCCAGGGCACCGGCATCCTGCTCACCGGCGCCGAGGACACCACGGTGACGGACAACCAGGTCCGCGACAACGTCGGCACCTCGTCGATGTCCGGCGGCATCGTGCTGTTCCGCAGCCTGGTCGGCGCGCCCAACGCCCGGCACACCATCAGCGGCAACCAGGCGACCGGCAACAGCCCGGCGGACCTGGTCGACGCCGACACCGGCACCACCAACACCTTCTCCCGCAACCACTGCGCGGTCTCCATCCCGGCCGGCCACTGCTGACCCGTGAACCCTCGCCACCCCTCCCACCTGCAGAAAGACGGCACATGACCACCGCACCCGCCACCGACCCGCAAGCCGCGATGCGCCTGCGGGAGCTCGTCTTCGGCGCCGCCTGCGCCGCCGCCGTCCGCGCGGCCGCCCGGCTCGGCGTCGCCGACGCGCTCGGCGACACCCCGACGACCGTCACCGACCTCGCGGCCGCGCTCGACACCGAGCCCAAGCCGCTGCGCCGCCTGCTGCGCGCGCTGACCTGCTACGGCATCTTCCAGGAGGCCGGGGACGACCGCTTCGAGCACACCGAGATGTCCCGGCTGCTGCGCGAGGACGCCCCCAACAGCCTGCGCTACATCTCCCTCTGGTGCACCGAGCCGTGGACCTGGGAGGCCTGGCCCAAGCTGGACGAGGCCGTCCGTTCCGGCCGCAACGTCTTCCCCGAGCTGTTCGGCAAGGAGTTCTTCGACTACCTGCACAGCGAAGGGGGCGACTCGGCCAAGGTCTTCGACCGGGCGATGACCACCTCCAGCCGGCAGTCCGCCGCCGACTTCGCCGCCTACCTCGACCTCACCGGCATCGACTCGGTGGTCGACATCGGCGGCGGCCAGGGCCACGTGCTCGCCAGCCTGCTGGAGAAGCACCCGGCCCTGCACGGCACCCTGCTCGACCTGCCCAAGGTGGTCGCCGGCGCCGACCCGCGGCTGCGTGAGGGCGGGTCCTTCTCGGCCCGGGCCCGGCTGGTGTCCGGCGACTGCCGGGTGGACATCCCGGTCCGCGCCGACCTCTACATCATCAAGAACATCCTGGAGTGGGACGACGAGAGCACCCGCCGCACCCTCGCCAACGTGGTGAAGGCCGCCCGTCCCGGCGCCCGCGTCGTGGTGGTCGAGAACCTGGTCGACGACAGCCCGTCGATGCGCTTCACCACCGCGATGGACCTGATGCTGATGCTCAACGTCGGCGGTGCCAAGCACTCCGAGGAGAGCATGGTGCGGCTGATGAAGGAGGCCGGCCTGGACGTCACCGAGGTCCGCCCGGTCAACCCGTACCTGCACGCCTTCGAGGCCACCGTGCGCGGCTGACCCCGCTCCGCCCGCACGGCGACCGCCGGCCTCCGTCGAGGAGGCCGGCGGTCGTGGTCCGTCCGGGGGTCACGCCTTGTGCGAGGACTCCAGGTGCGCGAAGACGACCACGTTGTCGAGGTAGTCCTTGCGCTTCTTGTCGTAGGTGCCGCCGCAGGTGATCAGGCGCAGCTGGGCGTCGGGCGTCTTCCCGTAGACCTTCTGGTCGGGGAAGGCGTCCTTGGCGAAGGTCTCCACCGAGTCCACCACGAAGACGGCGACCGTGCCGTCGGCACGCTGGACCTCGGCCTTGTTGCCCGGCATCAGCAGGCTGAGCAGCAGGAAGACCGCCGCGCCCTTGTTGGTGTCCACGTGCCCGGCCACCACGGCGCTGCCGCGCTCGCCGGGGGAGACGCCGTCGCGGTACCAGCCGACCAGGTTCTTGTCGTCCGGCGGCGGCGCGTTGAGCTGGCCGGCCGGGTTCAGGGTCAGCTCGGTGAACGGAGCGTCCACGCCGATCTGCGGGATCCGCAGCCGGGTCGGACTGGAGCGCTTCAACGGGGGTGCGGCCGGGGTGGCGGCCGCCTTGGCCGGCGCCTGGGCGGCTGCGGCCGAGGCGCCCGCGGTGGCCGCCGGGGGAGCGGCCTGGCCCGGCTCGGACCCGGCCGGGGCCCCCGGGTCCACCGAGTTGTAGATCAGCAGCAGACCGACCGCCGCCGCGCCCATACCCGCGCGCAGCAGCCGGGACGTACCAGGGACCAGACCGGCCATCTCTCCACTCCTTCACGGCGACGTGCTGTCCGCTCCCCGCCGGGTGCGCTCCCGCGCGCCCCCGCCGTGGCCGGCACTGGGT
>NZ_JBEYVJ010000485.1:0-4533 GCF_040643935.1 Kitasatospora sp. NPDC047058
TGGGCGGCGGGTTTTTTCGCGGCTTTCTGCTTTTTCTAATCCCCTGTGTTGGGGGTTGCCGCCTGGCGGGGGGGGCGGCACCGCATGTGGGCGGTGCCGCACCTCACTTCCCGGTTCTGGCCGGCGTGGTGCACTTCCGCGGCGCAGTCAGGGACTGCTCTGCTTGAACTGCTGCACGGTTTCGGCTCGTTCGCGGTCGGTGGTGGTGCGGGCCCGGTCCTGGAGTCCGGCTATGCCGGTTCTTTCCCTGTCCCGGCGGGTGGCGTCGCCCCAGAGGGAGAGAAGGTCCGCGGCTTGGTCGTGGAGTCGGGTGAAGCGGTCGGGAGCGGCGGCGACCTGCCGGAGCCAGCTCTGGGTGAGGTAACCGGCAGGGTCGGTGGCGAAGGCCGGGACCGCGGTGACCGGGGCCGCCAGACCACTCAGGACGGCGTCCTGCCAGGCGGTGCGGGCCTTGCCGTCGCGATCTCGCAGGACGTCGTCGGCGATGCCGTCGAAGACGCCGGCGGGTGCGGCGGCGCGGGCCAGCGGGTCTTCGATCTCGGGCCCGGACGGATCGGCGCCGATGGCGGCGAGGCCGAGTGCTCCCTGATGGAGGTCGGCGGCCCGCAGGGTCGCGTAGGCCGCCGGGTCGTCCGACAGTCCCCGGAGCACGGAGGTCAGTTGGCTCTTCTCCACCGCGACGTGGACGCCGTTGTCGTCCTGCCAGGCGTCCGCGCCGGGCCCGTCGTGGGCCGTGTAGAGGTTGTTGATGCCGGTGAGCACCGCGTGGGTGTCGGCGGCATAGTCGGCCAGGGCATTGGCGAGCGGGCGGCGCACCTCCGGGTGGACGCGGTGGTCCGCCCGGCTCGCTACCGCCGACAGGACGCTGCGCAGGGCACGCGCCTGTTCCAGGGTGTGGCTGCCGGGCCGGTCGCCGACGGTGGCGTGGTGAAGTCCGTCGGCCAGTTCGCCGCACGGCAGGTCGGACCGCCAGGCGGCGCCGAGCACCGTGCGGATACGGTCGTCGCCGCGCAGTCCGGCACAGTCACGGTCGGGGTCGTCCCGCCCGGTGAGCCACCAGAAGGCCGCGCCGGCCGCGGCCGCCACCACCAGGGCGATGGCGGCGGCCGCGGTGCGGCGGGAGGGACGGGCGAGCGCCATCAGGCGTTGCCCCGGCCGAGGTAGCGGCCGGCGACGTCGTTGCTGCGGTTGCGGCTGTTGAGCATGTCGTCCTGGAGCGAGTTGATGGCGGGGCTGTCCGGGTCCTGTCCGCGGTCGCGGGCCCAGATGCCGACCAGGTCGGACATCTCGCGGTTGGCGCCCAGGTAGGTGTCGGAGATCTTCGCGTTGGCCTCGGAGTTGTTCTGGTCCTTCTCCTCCAGGCTGACCGCGTACGTCCAGGTGTCGACCATGCGCTGGGCGGCGTCGCCGAGCGGCGCGATCGGGGTGATCGGGGCGCCGATGGTGTGGTAGAGGACCTTGGCCTTCCAATCGGCCTGGGCGTTCTTGTCGTCGCGCAGGTCCATCGCGGCGTCGCCTCGGATGGCGTCGAAGACACCGAGCGCGGCGGCGCCCTTGCCCATCGGGTCCTTCATCTGGGCCTCGGTGGGGTTGGGACCGATGGCGGCGAGCTCCTGGGCGATCTTCCCGGTCTCCGCCTGGTGCAGGGTGCCGTAGGCGGCCGGGTCGTCCGAGAGGCCACGCATGAACCGGACCAGGCTGTCCTGGCCGACGGCCATCCGGGTCGTGTCGCCGTCCTTCCAGACGGAGTCGTGTCCGGTGTGGCCGTTGTAGACGTCGTTGCGGCCGTTGAGCAGCTCGTGGGTGTCCCCGACATAGTCGGCGAGCGCGTTGGCGAGCGGCTGGCGCAGGGTGGCCTTGATCTTGTCGCCGCCGTGGTCCTCGTCCAGGGTGACGATGGTGTCGTGCATGATCCGGGCCTGGGCCTCGGTGTGCTTGCCGTCGTGGGCGGTTCCGGCCCGCTCCCCGGTGGAGGCGGCCTCGATCGCGGCGGCCAGGCCGCTCTGCGACAGCGGGTCGTCGATCTTGATCATGCCGGTGTAGCCGGTGATGTAGCCCTGCGGCCAGTCCCGCTCCTTCAACAGGAAGTGCAGTCGCTTGTTGCCGCCGTCCGCGCCCGGGTCCAGGTAGGACGTCGCGGCCTCGGGCTGGCGGCCCATCACCCCGAGCACCTCGTCCAGCGGGTCCGCGCCCAGCGAGGTGCCGTCGTGGGACGCCTTGTAGCTCCACAGGCCCGGATGCTTCTTCTCGCTCGCGATGATGTCGTCGGAGAGGTCGGTGAGGAAGGGCGTCGAGTACTTCGCGTCGCCCTTGCTCATCAGGGTGCCGAGGATCTGGTACCCGTACACCGGCTCGGTGTTGGAACCGAAGTTCTTGGTCCCGTTCTCCTTCAGCCCCTCCCGCCACCTCTTGTAGAACTCGGTGTTCGGATCCTGCGTGGCGGAGGCGATGGCACGCGTCAGGTCGGTCTGCAGGCCCGGGTAGGTGCCCTTCTTCCCGTCGTCCTTGCCGGGGTCGTTGAGCTTCTCCGCGAGCTTGAGGGTGTTCTCGGGACCGAGCTTGTCGAGCAGGGTCTGGGAGAACTCGGGGCTGTCGGCGTTGGCCTTCATCAGGTTCGCCAGCTGGGCCCGCTCGTCGGCATTCAGGCTGTCGAGCCGGGTGGCGAGGTCGGCGGCCCGCTGCGCGTCTGCCTTGTCGCCGCCGCCCAGCGCCTGACTGTTGAAGCTGTTGTCCGCGTTGCCGGCCTTCGACGCGCTGCGCAGGGCACGGGCGGCCCGCTGGTCGGCGTCGGTGGCCCGCTGGATGCCGGCCTCGATCGCCTTGGTCCACTTGGCCGCGGCCTCCTGGTAGGCCCGCTGGGTGTCGACGTCGTGATGGAGATCGTTGCGGGTGCCCGGGTCGAGGGTACTGGGGTCGAGCACGGCGACGCCGGCGCCGGTGACCTTGAAGCCGGCCTTGACCGCGCCGTCCGCGGCCTCGCGCACCTGCTTCTGCGCGGCCTCGAAGTCCCCGTGCGCGTCGTCGAGCAGGGACGCCACGGCGTTCGCCTCGACCTGGGCGGCCGCGATCTGGCCTTGCGTCATCATGAGCTGGAAGTTGGCCATACTGGCCGTGCCGCCCGTCCACAGCCCGTTGCGGGTCACCGAGAGCACGTCACGGTCGAAGTTGCCCTCCATGGTGTGGAACTTCTGCGCCATCTCCCGCCACTTGGCAGCTGCGGTGGACAGGGTGCCGGGGTTCGCGTTGAGGACGTCCTCGTATCCGAGCATGGGTCACTTCACCTTCAGTGCGTCGGCGATGGACTGGTTGGTCGTGTGGTAGTTCAGCGTGGTCTGCTGCATCGCCGCGCTGTTCTGATGCAGCCGCGCCGTCAACTGGTCGACCTGCTCGTGCCACTCGGCGAGCGCCGCCCGCAGCGCGCCCGCCGTCTCCCAGCCCTTGTGCGCCGCGGCCGCCGCGTTGGTCGACTCATCCGCCGTAGCGCCGATGGTCTTGCTGTCCAGCGCCATGCCGTTCAGGGCCGACTGTGCGTTCCCCGTGGCCTGCGTGTTGACGCTGAACTGCCCGTCGCCTGCTGGTGTGCTCATCCTTGGACCGTCCCCGTTCGGATAGAAACCACACAGAGCGTGACGGCCGTGCGGCCGTACCCACTCCGCTGGTGCGCACTCCCCTGGAGGACGACGGGTGACAGTGGCAGGACTTGCCATGACACCTGGCCCACAGGCCGGTTGACGCACCGGTTGCGCGATCGTACTAAAGTCTGCTTTTCATCTGTCCAGGGAGGGAACCACCGATGACAGTGCGCCGCGAACAGGAAGAGCAGACTGTAGACCTTGCCGGCCTGGAAGAGGCCTCCCGGGCCGCCGCCGAGCTCAAGGACGACCATCGCGCGATGCGGGACCGACTGAACGAGTCGGCCGGAGAAGCCGCCACCGCCCTTGCCGGCTTCGCCACCGCCGGCGCGCTCGGAGCCGCTCTCGCCCGCTTCAACTCGCACGCCGCCGCCCTCGACAGCACGCTCGCCGAGATCTCGTCAGACCTCGGTTCGGCTGCTGGCGCACCTGATCGGCAATAGCGTCGATCTGCCGCCCTCGCGCGGGTAGGAAGGCACGCAGATGTTCGGCCGAACCGCCCGGCTGCCCCAGTGACGCGGCCCCGCTCAGTAAGAGCGTCCGCCAGTAGGCCATCGGATGCGGGGGCCGGTGGGTGAACCAGGCTCGTCGGATCAGGCTGCGGATGGTGACGATGGCGGTGGCCAGGGCGATGAAGAACTCGATGAAGCTCCGGCGGCGCTCGGTGTAAGTTCTGCCGGGTGGAGATCGGGGAGTTGATCGGGGCGGGGCGGACGGCGGATGTGTTCGCCCTCGACGAGGACCGGGTAGTGCGGCGCTACCGCGACGGTGAGGACGCCACCGGTGAGGCGGTCGTGATGGCGTACCTAGTGCCGTATCAGGCAATGTTGGCCCTGGTGACGACTTCGCGTAGGCGCTGATCGGCGGCGTGCTTGTTCCGCCAGATGATGTAGCGGCGGAT
>NZ_JBEYVJ010000486.1:0-4510 GCF_040643935.1 Kitasatospora sp. NPDC047058
TCCACCGGCGCCGCTCAGGACTACGTCATCGGCGAACCGTGGGGCGAGCAGCGCACCATCAGCTCGGGTTCCTGGTTTCCGGCCGGCCGCTCCCCCTCCACGGCCCGCCGGGGGAGCGGCCGGTTCGCACGCCGACGGTGGGTCAGCCGCGGCGGGCCAGTTCCCGTTCGGCGACGGCCCGGAAGCCGCGCGGCGGGCGGCCGGTGATCCGCAGGACGGTGTCGGTGGTCCGGTCCTCGGCCCCGTCGGCGATCGCCCGGTCCAGGTCGGCCAGCAGCGTGGCGAACTCGACGGGCATGGTGGCGGCCAGCCGGTCGCGCAGCTCTTCACGGGTCAGTCCGCGGTGGACCACCGGGCGGCCGGTGACCTCGGTGAGGACGGCGGCGACGTCGTCGTGGCTGAGCGCCTCCGGCCCGGTCAGCACCAGGTCGGTGTCGGGCACGTGGTCGTCGGTCAGCACCCGTACCGCGACGGCGGCGATGTCGTCGGCGTCGACGAAGCCGACCCGGCCGGCGCCGGTGGCGGTCAGGATGGTGCCGTGGGCGCGGATGCCCTCGGCGTGGGGGTGCGCCCCGGTGAAGTTCTGCATGAACCAGGACGGCCGCAGGACGGCCCACTGCGCGAAGCGGCCGCGCAGGGCCCGGTGGACCTCGCCCACCGCGGGGCCCCCTTCGGCGACGGCCGAGGAACTGAGGAGGACCGCGCGCTGCACGCCGGCGGCGCGGGCCCGGTCGAGGAAGGGCAGCATGACCGCGGCCGGGTCCGGGTCGCCGACCGGCGGGACGAGGTAGACGCGCTCGGCGCCGTCGAGCGCGTCGGTGAAGGTGGCGGGGTCGTACCAGTCGAAGCGGACCGGTTCCGTGCCGGGGAGCGGGGTGGCACGGCGCCCGGCGGCCCGGACGCGGTGGCCGGCGGCGACCAGGCCGGCGGCGGTCCGGCTGCCGGTGGTGCCGGTGGCGCCGATGACGAGGGTGGTGCCGGTGCCGAGGGTGCCGCCCGTGTCGAGGGTGGTGCCGGTGGCGGTCATCGGGCCCCGCCTCCGGCGAACTCCAGGCCGGGCTCCAGGACCGCGAGCGGGTTCCAGTAGTCGCGGTAGGAGGTGAAGCGGCCGTCCCGGACGGTCACGACGGCGATGTAGGTCATGTCGAAGGGGCGGCCGGTCGCGACCACCCGGCCCACCCCGCGCATCTCGACCACGATCGTCCCGGGGTCGGTGCTCTGGTGGATCCGCAGGTCGGGGAAGTCGTGCAGGTCGATGTGGTCGGGGTAGTCGCGCATGTAGCCGGCGACGGCGCCCCGGCCCTCCAGCCGCCGGGGGCGGCCCGGCGGCGCGAAGGGGAACTCCATGACGCCGTCCTCGGCCCAGAGGCCGACCCAGGCGGGGATGTCCTTGTCGAGGAGCAGGCGCAGGCTGTGGCGGTAGAGCTCCGCCGGCGGGGTGTGATCGGGCATGGGGGTCCTCCGTCCCGTACGATACGGACCGCTGGTCCGCTTCTCGAAAGATACGGACCGGCGGTCCACATCGCAACCGGAGGTACCCCGTGACCGAGCGCAAACCCCGTAAGGACGCGACCCGCAACCGGGAAGCCGTCTTCGCGGCCGCCGACGCCCTCTTCGCCGGGTGCGGCAGCCCGGAGGACGTCACCATGGCCGACATCGCGGCGGCCGCCGGAGTGGGCAAGGGGACGCTCTTCCGGGCCTACGGCGACCGCACCGGCCTGATCCGCGCGCTCTACGGGGCCCGGCTCGAACCGGTCAGGACCGCCGTCGAGAGCGGCCCGCCGCCCCTGGGGCCCGACACCCCGCCGCCGGTGCGCGTGCCCGCCCTGCTCGACGCCCTGCTCTGCCTCAAGCTCGACAACCGCCACCTGGCCGTCGCCCTGGAGGCGGCCGGCGCGGACAGCCCCTACCGCACCGAGCACTACGCACACTGGCACGCCCTGCTCCGCGACCTGCTGGAGCGGATCCCGGCATGGGCCGGCACCGGCTCCGCCGACTTCGCCGCGCACGCCCTGCTGGCCGCCACCCGGGCCGACCTCGTCGCCCACCTGGCCGGTGACGGGGGCGTGCCCCGCGAGGAACTCCGCGCCCGGCTGGCGGACTTCACCGCCTCAGTCCTCGGCACCGCCCGTCCGGCCGGCTGACGGCCGTTCCGTTCCGGGCCGCGGAGGACCGTGCGGGCGGCCGCACGCCTACCGCTCCGCCGGGAAGTCGGCGGCGGCGCTCGCCCCGGCCCACCGCCGCGTCTCCGCGGCGCGCGCCTCACCGGCGGCCAGGGCCGCGGTCACGGCCTGCGCGCCGAGCAGCAGCCGGCGGGGCGGGTCGTCGTGGCCGACGACTTCGATGATCACCCGGGCCGCGCGGGCCGGGTCGCCGGGCTGCGCGCCGTCGTTCTCCCGCCGGTACCGGTTCATGGCGCCGACGGTCTCCTCGTAGTCGGGCCGTACCGCGTGCAGCTCCATGGACGAGCCCTGCCAGTCCGTCCGGAAGGCGCCGGGCTCGACGATGACGACCTTCACCCCGAACGGGGCGACCTCGCCGGCCAGCACCTCGGAGAAGCCCTCGACGGCGAACTTCGCGCTCTGGTAGGCACCCATCCCCGGAGTGCCGCCGACCCGGCCACCCAGGGACGAGAACTGCACGAACACCCCCGACCGCTGCGCGCGCAGCACCGGCAGCGCCGCCCGGGTGACGTTGACGACCCCGAAGAAGTTCGTCTCGAACTGCTCGCGGAAATCCTCGTCCGTCATGTCCTCGATCGGCCCGCTGTTGGCGTACCCGGCGTTGTTCACCACCACGTCCAGCCGCCCGAACGCCGTGACCGCGCCGTCCACCGCGGCCCGGGCCGCGTCCGCGTCGGTCACGTCCAGGGCCGCGGTACGGACCCGCGCCGCATGGCGGGAGACCAGGTCCGCCAGGTGCTCCGGCCGCCGGGCCGTCGCCAGGACGTGGTCCCCGCGCTCCAGGACCGCTTCGGCCAGGTGCCGGCCGAAGCCGCGGGACGCGCCGGTGATCAACCAGGTGCGAGTCATGTCCAAGACCCCTTCGCTCTGTCGTGAGACCCACCGGTCATCACTCTCGCCTGCGGTGCCTCCGCTGCGCCTCAGTCATATGGCGCTGAGTCGGCCATGGCGGTCAGAGGCGGTCAGGCGCGACCCGGGGACGGCCGGGGGCGCGGAAGTCCGTGCAGCTCGGCCGGCCCCGCTGTTCGTAGGATGGGTGAAGCTCCTCCGGGAGGAACTCGTGCCGGAGGGGACATTGCCGCAACACGCGAACCGCCGGCTGCTCGGGCGGAACCGGGAGTCGGCGGCACTGGACCGCCTGCTGCGCGAGGTGCGCGACGGACGCAGCCGGGTGCTGGTCCTGCGCGGCGAGGCCGGCGTCGGCAAGTCGGCGCTGCTCGACCACCTCGCCGAGCAGGCGGCGCCGCTGCAGACCGTACGCGCCGCCGGCGTCGAGGCCGAGTCCGACTTCGCCTATTCCGCCCTGCAGCGCCTGTGCGCCCCCCTGCTGTCGCACCTCGACCGACTGCCGCCGGTGCAGCAGGACGCGCTGCGGGTCGCGTTCGGCCTGAGCGCGGGGAATCCGCCCGAGATGCTGCTGGTCGGGATCGCGGTGCTCAGCCTGTTCGCCGAGGCCGCGACCGGGTCCCCGCTGGTGTGCCTGGTCGACGACGCGCAGTGGCTGGACCTGATGTCCCAGCGGATCCTGGCGTTCGTCGGGCGCCGGCTGGACGCCGAGTCGGTGGCGCTGGTGTTCGCCGAGCGGACCACCGGCGAGAAGGAGGAGGACGGCTTCTCCGGCCTGCCGGACCTCCCCCTGCTCGGGCTGGCCGACGCCGACGCCCGGGCGCTGCTCGACGGCGTGCTGCCGGGGCCCGTCGATGCCCGGGTGCGGGACCGGATCGTCGCCGAGACCGGGGGGAACCCGCTCGCCCTGCTGGAGCTGCCCCGGGGCCTGTCACCGGCGGAGCTGGCGTTCGGCTTCGGAGGGCCGGGCGCCGGCCCGGTGGCGACCCGGGTGGAGGACGGCTTCCGCCGGCGCGTCGACGCACTGCCGGCCGACACCCGCGCCCTGTTGCTGGTCGCGGCGGTCGAACCGGTCGGCGACGGGCCGCTCCTGTGGCATGCGCTGCGCCTGCTGGGCATCGGGCTGGAGGCCGCGGCACCGGCCGAGGCCGCGGACCTGATCACCCTCGGCGTCCCGGTGCGGTTCCGGCACCCGCTGGTGCGCTCGGCCGTCTGGCGGGGCGCGGACGCCGCCGCCCTGCGGGCCGCGCACCACGCCCTGGCCGAGGCGACCGACGCCGGGCGCGACCCCGACCGCCGGGCCTGGCACCTGGCCCACGCCGCGGTCGGCCCGGACGAGCAGGTCGCCGCCGCGCTGGAGCGCTCCGCCGACCGGGCCCTGGCGCGCGGCGGCCGGGCGGCCGCCGCCTCCTTCCTGGAACGCGCCGCCGCGCTCACCCCCGACCCGAAGGAGCGGGCGCGGCGCGCCCTGGCGGCTGCGG
>NZ_JBEYVJ010000487.1:0-4503 GCF_040643935.1 Kitasatospora sp. NPDC047058
CGTCGAACCGGCTCGGCGCAGGATCAGCGCCCGGCCGGCTCGTCGAGCGTGTCCTCCACCGGACGGCGCGGGGTGGCGGCGCCGGGCGGGCCGTAGCCGACGCGCAGGACCAGCTGGACGTGACCGGGCCCGTCGGCGGGGTCGCGCAGCACCAGGCGGAGATCGGGCCACTCGACGGGCTGGTGCCAGACCGTCAGGCGGAGGCCGTGCACGGTGGCCAGCAGCCAGACGCGTTCCAGCGCCTGGCCGGTGCGCAGCCAGTCGGCGGGCCGGTCGGCGGCGGTGGTGAGGGTGCAGAGCTGCGGCAGGGCCTCGAAGCGCTCGGACGGCTGGGCGGGTGCGTCCCGGTACGGCGGGCGGCCGGCGTACTCGCGCATCGGGACGCGGGCGTCGCGGTCCTGGGCGCCGAGGGCGGCGAACGGGAGCCCGTCGGTGGCCTCGGCGCCCGCGTCGTCGGTGCGGACCCAGGCGCGGGTCTCGGCCTGGCGGTCCGGGTCGTGGGCGATCCGGTCCTCGGCCTCGGCGGTGATCTCCAGGACGCGGCGGACGCCGTCCTCCTCCAGCACGGCGAGGGTGGCGCCCTCGTCGCGGGCGGCGCCGACCAGTTCGCCGACGACGGCCTCCGGAACGTCCCGGTTGGCGTAGGGCTCGCGGCTGGAGTGCCGGTCGGCGATGGCGGCGTGGAGGTCCCGGCCGAACGGGTGCGCGGCGCGGGCGGGGGCGGAGAGGTCGAGGACGGCGAGCAGCTGCGGGTCGTCCGGGTCGGGGAGCAGCCGGACGACGGGCTCGCGGCCGAGCCGGGCGGCGGCGGCCACCCGCAGGTTGAACAGGGCGGCCCCGGCGGCGATGTGCAGCGCGGAGCCGGCGGGGTCGGCGAGCGGGACGCCGCGGGAGAGGTCGGCGCGCACCTCCAGGCCCCGGCCGTCCGCGGCCGGGCGGAACCGCCACGGCTGGCTGTTGTGCAGTGACGGCGCCGCGCCACCCGCGGCCGCGAGCAGCCGCAGGTCGGCCGGGGTGAGGGTGGGCTCGGTCATCGTGATCGTCTCCTTGCCTCGTGTCCTTGCCTCGTGCCGCGTGGGCGCCTGTCCCGGGCCGCGCGGTGCCCGGGCGGCGGGCCGCCTCCGCGCCCGGCGCGGGACGGCGCGGCCCTGCTCCTCGGTCCGGTCCTCGGTTCCGCTACTCCCGAGCCTGTACCCCCGAGCCTGCCTCCGCGCGGCGACGCGGTGGCAGGGTCCAACGGCCCGGGATCCGCCCCCGCGCGCCGCCACCGCCCGTCCTCCCCGCCCTCCGGGACCGGCCGGGAGCCCTTCGGGACCGGTCGAGAGCCCTCCGGGGCCGGTCGGGCCGGATCAGTCGTGCGGGACCACCGCCACCGGCGCGTGCGCGTGGTGGAGCACCGCGTGGGCGACCCGGCCGAGCCGCGGGCCGAGGTCGTGCGGACGCCGCCGGCGGCCCAGCACCACCAGGTCGGCCGTCGCGGAGGCCTCCACCAGGGCACGGGCGGCTCCGACGCGCACCTCCTCGACCACCTCCGTCCCGGGGTACTGCTCGCGCCACCCGGCCAGGGCGAGGGCGAGCCCCTTGGCCTCCAGCTCTTCCAGGCCGGCCAGCTCGGGCGGCGTCGGGACGAAGCCCACCGTCCCGAAGGCCGGCGGCAGGTCCCAGCCGTGGACGGCCCGGAGCCGGGCGCCGCGCAGCTCGGCCTCCCGGAAGGCGAAGGCGAGCACCGAGTCGTCGGGGGCCCGGGTGTCGACGCCGACCAGCACCTCGGCGCCCGCGCCGGCCGGCTCCTCCGACCCCTCCGGCTCCTTCCGCCCCTCCTCGTGGTCCTCCGCCCGCCGGACCACCACCACCGGCACGGTGCTGCGGGCGGCGGTCGCCATGCCGACCGAGCCGAGCAGCAGCCCGGCGAAGCCGCCGAGCCCGCGCGAACCCAGCACCAGCAGGCCGGCGTCCCCGGCCGCGGCGACCAGACCGTCCACGGCGGCGTCGAGCACCACGTCGGTGTGCACGACCAGGCCGGGCCGGCGGCTGCGCACGGCCTCCGCGGCCTCGGCCAGCATCCGCTGGGCGGCCTCGGGCAGCGCGTCCTCGTCGGCGAAGGCCGCCCGGCCGTCGGTCAGCCAGGGCCAGGCGTGCACCAGCCGCAGCGGGGCGTCCCGGCGGGCCGCCTCGTCGGCGGCCCAGTGAGCGGCCGCGATGCTCCCGGCCGAGCCGTCGACTCCGACCAGAACGGGTGCTGTCATGGGGGGTTCCTTCCGCTGCGGGCCTCGGCGCCTGGGGGGGGTGGGCGGAGCGTCCTGACGCACCGTCCGACGTTCCCATCGTGGCGGTCGGGGCGGGTGCGGCCCCAGTGCCGCACGGCCCGCGCGGCAGGGCCGTTGGTCCCGTCCCGCGGCACGCCGTCCCGTCCGCGCTTGACTGACCCCCGCCGTACCGGAAAGGGGGGCTCGGGCACTACCGTGAAATCCGACAATCCTCCTGGTCGGACGACCCGGGGGCGGGTCCGGACACAGCGGACACAGCGGACAGATCGACGAGGAGGACGCCGGTGAGCGGCGCGGAAGGTACGCGGGCGGACACCGGCGGTCCTGCGGACACGGACCGCCCGCCGGCGGGCACCGTACCCGCCGGTACAGCCGCAACGGCGGGCACGGGCGTCGCCGCAACGGCGGACACAGGCGCAGCCGCACCCGCCGGAGGCCCGCGGATGCCGCGGCTGCGCCTGGACGAGCTGCTGGAGGAGCTCCAGTGGCGGATCGACGCGGCGCGCGGCACCCAGGACCGGGTGCACAGCCTGCTGGAGGCCGTCCTGGCGGTCGGCCGCGAGCTGGACCTGTCCCAGGCCCTGCACCGGATCGTCGAGGCCGCCGCCGACCTGGTCGACGCCCGCTACGGCGCGCTCGGCGTGATCGGCGCGGACGGGCACACGCTCTCGCAGTTCCTGACGGTCGGTCTGCCGCCGGAGGAGATCGCGGCGATCGGGCCGCTGCCGGCCGGGCACGGCATCCTCGGCGAGCTGATCCGCAACCCGCAGCCGCTGCGCTGCCCGGTGCTGTCGGAGCACCCGGCCTCGGTCGGCTTCCCGCCCCACCACCCGCCGATGCACACCTTCCTCGGGGTGCCGGTGCGGGTGCGCGGCGAGGTGTTCGGCAACCTGTACCTCACCGACAAGCGCGGCGGGCTGGACTTCGACGCCGACGACGAGGCGGTCATCGCCACCCTCGCGGTCGCGGCCGGGGTGGCCATCGACAACGCCCGGCTGTACGAGGAGGCGCAGCGGCGCCAGCGCTGGCTGCAGGCGAGTGCCGAGATCACCCGCAGCCTGCTGTCGGGCGCGCCCCGGCTGGAGGTGGTGGAGCTGATCGCGCGCCGGGCGCGGGAGATCGCGGGCGCCGAGCTAGCGGACGTCTCGGTGGCGCCGGCCGGGCCGGGCGAGCGGACGGACGAGCTCACCGTGGAGGTGGCGCTGGGCGGCGATCCGGACGGCCGGCTCGGGGTGACGGTGCCGGTGGACGGCACGCTCTCCGGCGCCGCGTACGCCTCCGGCTCGCCGGTGACCTGTGACGGCCTGGCGGCCGATGCCCGGTTCGCGGCCGGGCCGCCCGGGCGGTTCGCCGGGCTGGGGCCGGCGGTGGCGGTGCCGCTGGGCACCGGGCCGGGGTTCGGGCGGGGTGTGCTGCTGCTGGCGCGGGCGAGCGGCCGGCCGCCGTTCACGGCGGAGGAGACCGGCCCGCTGCTGGGCTTCGCCGACCAGGCGGCGCTCGCCCTGGAGCTGGCCGAACGGCGCCGCGACGCCGAGCAGTTGACGCTGCTGGAGGACCGTGACCGGATCGCCCGGGACCTCCACGACCTGGCCATCCAGCGGCTCTTCGCCACCGGGATGACGCTGCAGAGCGCGGGCCGGCTGATCGAGAGCCCGGGCGCGGCCGACCGGGTCGGCCGGGCGGTCTCCGACCTGGACGAGACGATCAAGATCATCCGTTCGACGATCTTCGGGCTGCGCGCCCACAACGAGCCCGACCGGGGGCTGCGGGCCCGCGCCACCCGCGCCGTCGGCGAGGCCCAGGCGACCCTGGGCTTCGCACCGCGCCTCAGCATGGAGGGACTGCTGGACACCGACGTGCCGCAGGAGCTCGCCCAGCACGTGCTGGCCGTCCTCGGCGAGGCGCTCAGCAACGCCGCCCGGCACGCCCGGGCCGGCCGCGTCGAGGTCGCCCTGCGCGCCCTCGGCGGCCGGGTCACGCTGACGGTCACCGACGACGGCGTCGGCGTTCCGGAGGACGGACGGCGCAGCGGCCTGCGGAACCTCGCCGAGCGGGCCGAACGGGTGGGCGGCAGCTTCGCGCTCCGGCCGGTGGAGACCGGCGGTACCCGCCTGGTCTGGGACGCCCCGCTGCCGGGGTGACGCCGCGTCGGCTGCCCGGGGGCGCCCGGCGGTGGCTGGCGGCAATCACCCGGCGGTGGCGGACGGGGTCCACCCGGCGGTGGCGGGCGGGGTGC
>NZ_JBEYVJ010000488.1:0-4494 GCF_040643935.1 Kitasatospora sp. NPDC047058
GTGCTCGGCCAGCCAGCCGGCCAGCACCGCGCGGTTGGCGGTGGCCTGGGCGAGGCGGGGGCGCAGCAGCTCGTCGGCGTGCTGCACGGCGTGCGTGGCCACCGCCTCGACCAGCGGGGAGAGCGCCAGGCTGGTGTAGTCGCGGCGGCGCACGCAGCCGGCCAGCACCTCGGGCGCGGCCAGCGCCCAGCCGACCCGCAGGCCCGGCAGGCCGTACGCCTTGGACAGGGTGCCGAAGGAGATCGCCCGCGGGTAGCCGGGGGCCGGGTCGGGCAGCGGCTCGCGGTCGTAGACCAGGTGCTGGAAGGCGTTGTCCCAGGCGAGCCAGGTGCCGTAGCGGGCGCAGGCGTCGACGACGGCGGCCTGCTGGTCCGCGGTCACCGTGGCGCCGGTCGGGTTGTGCGGGAAGTTGACCACCACCATGGCGGTGCCCGGGCCGATCAGCGCCAGCAGCTCGTCCTCGTTGGTGACCACGCCGTGCTCGGTGCGCATCGCCCAGGGGACGATCCGGCAGCCCAGTGAGGCGGCCACCTCGACCAGCGCGTGGTAGGCGGGCGCCTGCACCACGACCTCGTCGCCGGGCTTCAGCAGGGCCTGCATCACCAGGTAGATGGCCTCGCTGGAGCCCTGGGTGGCGATCACCGAGCCGGGGTCGGTGCCGTGCCGCTCGGCGAGGGCGGCGCGCAGCGGCTCGCCGCCCAGCGAGTGGCTGTCGCGGAACACGATGCCGCCGAGCGAGGCGGCGTCGGTGCCGGCCAGGGCGAGGACCTGGTCGACGGTGTAGTTCTCGACACCGCTGCTGCTGATGTCGTAGGTGGTGGTGAAGTACCGCTCGCGGAGCCAGTCCTCGAGCAGGGCGGGGGCGATGGTCACGGGTTCCTCCGGAAGGCGGATCGGGTGGGTGGCCGGGGCGGGGTCAGGCGGAGGCGAGGCCGTCCTCGGCCTCCAGCTCGGCGAGCAGCTGCGCGAGGTCGTCCGGGTCGGTCGCCTCGGCCTGGAGCTGCACCACCCGCAGGGCCAGCTCGGCGACGGTGGGCGCCTCGTAGAAGACCCGCAGGGGCACCTCGGCCCGGCAGGTCTCGCGGACCCGGGCGGCGAACCGGGCGGCCAGCAGCGAGTGCAGGCCCAGGTCGAACAGGTTGTCGTGGACGCCGACGGCCGGCAGGCCGAGCAGTTCGCCCGCCAGCTCCGCGATCTCCCGCTCGGCGGGGGTGCGCGGGGCGACCGCCGCGCCGCCGGCCAGTTCGGCCCGGCCGGGCCGGGGCAGCGCGCCGCGGTCGAGCTTGCCGTTGCCGTTCAGCGGCAGCGCGGGCAGCAGCACGACCGCCGACGGCACCAGGTACTCGGGCAGCCGCTCGCGCAGCGCGGCGCGCAGCTCGAAGGCGTCCGGTGCGGCACCGGGGGCGGCGACCGCGTAGCCGACCAGGCGCTGCTCGCCCGGCTCGTCCTCGCGGACCACCACCGCCGCGGCCTCGACCCCGGGGAGTCCGGCGAGCCGGGCCTCCACCTCGCCGGGTTCGATCCGGTGGCCGCGGATCTTCACCTGCTGGTCCGCGCGGCCGATGAACTCCACCTCCCCGTCGGCCCGGTGGCGCGCCAGGTCGCCGGTGCGGTAGAGCCGGGAGCCGGGCTCGCCGTACGGGTCCGGGACGAAGCGCTCGGCGGTCAGCCCCGGGCGGCCCAGGTAGCCGCGGGCCAGGCCGGCGCCGCCGAGGAACAGCTCGCCGGGGGAGCCGACCGGCACCGGCCGCCCGGCCGGGTCCAGCAGGTAGACGGTGGTGTTGGGCAGCGGGCGGCCGATCGGCAGGCCGTCGCCGCCCACCGGTTCGCCGGTCACCCGCCGGGTGGCCGAGGTGCAGGTCACCTCGGTGAGCCCGTACACGTGCACCAGCGGAACCCCGAGGCGCTGCCAGGCGGCCAGCCGGTCCCGGCGCACCCGTTCGCCGCCCATGGCGACGAAGCGGAGGTCCGGCGGCAGTGCGGCCCCGGTGCGCTCCAGTTCGGCGGTCCAGTCGTGCCAGTAGGCGGTGGTCAGCTCCAGGCCGGTGATCCGGTGCTCCGCCAGGTAGCCGGTCAGGTCGACGCCGCGGGCCAGCAGCCGGGCGCCGGGCAGCACCACGGTGGCGCCGGCCGCCAGGGCCGGGAACAGCTCCTCGACCAGCACGTCGAAGCCGGTGGAGGCCAGCTGGAGGAAGCGGTCGCCGGGGGCGAGGCGGAACTCCTCGGCCATCGCCAGGGTGAAGTTCACCAGGCCCCGGTGGGTGAACATCGAGCCCTTGGGCTCGCCGGTGGTGCCGGAGGTGAAGAACACGCAGGCCAGCGCCTCCGGTCCGGCCGGGCGGGCGCTCGCAGCGGCCCCGGCCGGGGCGGGCCCGTCGACCGGCTCCACCCGCAGCCCGTCGAACAGCGGTCCGGCCGGGCTCCCGTCGGTGAGCACCAGCCCGGCGCCGGACAGCTCCAGCAGCCGGCGCAGCCGCGCCCCGGGCAGCTCCGGGTCCAGCGTGGTGAACGCCGCGCCCGCCTTCAGCACCCCGAGCAGGGCGGTGACCAGCTGCGGCGTCGGGGCCGCGTGCACCGCCACCACGCTGTCCGCGCCGACGCCCAGCGCGCGCAGCCGGGCGGCGCACCGCTCGGCGGCGGCCTCCAGTTCGGCGTAGCTGGTCGTCCGGCCCTCGTGCTCCAGCGCCGGGGCGCCGGGCGTGCGGGCCGCGGCCGCCGCGACCAGGTCGTGCAGGCCGCCGGCCGGGACCGGGCGGGCGGTGTCGTTCCACCCGGAGAGCACGGTGCGGCGCTCCTCGGCGTCGAGCAGCGGCAGCGCGGACAACCTGGTCCCCGGCGCGTCGACGGCGGCCGACAGCAGCACGCCGAAGCGGTGCGCCAGACGGGCGACGCCCGCCGCGTCGAACAGGTCCGTCGCGTACTCCACCGTGAAGGCCAGCCGCCCGTCGTGCTCGACGGCGGTGAACATCAGGTCCATCAGGCAGGAGCCGGTCCGCGCCTCCAGCGGCTCCACCCGCAGCCCCGCGAAGCCGGCCCGGGGCGGGCGGGCGCTCTGCAGCGTCAGCATGGTCTGGAACACCGGGTGCCGGGCCGGGTCGCGCTCGGCCCCGACGGCGTCCAGCACCTGCTCGAACGGCACCTCCTGGCAGTCGAAGTCGGCGAGCGTCCGGTCCCGGGTGCGCTCCAGCAGCCCGGTGAAGGCCGGGTCGCCGGAGAGGTCGCCGCGCAGCGCCAGGCTGTTGACGAAGCAGCCCACCAGGCCGTCCAGTTCGTGCTGCCCGCGGCCGGCGACCGGGGTGCCGACCAGGACGTCCTCGGCGCCGGAGAGCCGGCCCAGCAGGGTCTGGTAGCCGGCCAGCAGCACCATGAACAGGGTGGCGCCGTGCCGGGCGCCGAGCGCGCGCAGCCGCCCGGTCAGCTCGCCGGGGAGCTCGAACTCGTGCACCCCGCCGGCCAGGCTCGGGACGGCCGGGCGGGGCCGGTCGGCGGGCAGCTCCAGCACCGGCAGCGGCCCGGCGAGCCGCTCGCGCCAGTGCGCCAGCTGCCCGGTCCAGCGGCCCTCGGCGGCCCGGTCGGCCTGCCAGCAGGCGTAGTCGGCGTACTGCACCGGCAGCGGCGGCAGCTCACGGCCGTCGTAGAGCGCGCCCAGGTCCTCGACCAGCACGCCCATCGACCAGCCGTCGAGCGCGATGTGGTGGATCACCAGCACCAGCACGTGCTCGTCCGGTGCCACCCGGAGCAGCAGGGCGCGCAGCGGCACCTCGGCCGCCAGGTCGAACGGACGGGCGACGAAGGCGTCGACCACCGTCTGCGCCCGCTCGCCGTCGGCGAGGTCGCGCACGGTGAGCGGGGCCTCGCCGGCCGGCAGGACGCGCTGCGTCGGCACGCCGTCCGCCTCCGGCAGCACGGTGCGCAGCACCTCGTGCCGGGCCGTCAGCGCGCGCAGGGCGGCGGCCAGCGCGACCGGGTCCAGCTCGCCGCCGATCCGCACCGCGGTGGGCACGTGGTAGGCGGGGTTGCCGGGGGCGAAGCGGTCGAAGAGCCACATCCGCTGCTGGGCGAAGGAGAGCGGCAGCGGACGGCTGCGGTCCGCCGGGACGACCGGCGGCAGCGGGGCGGCGGTGCCGCCCGCCGGGCCGCCGTCGCCCTCGCCGTCGCCGGCCGCGGAGCGCAGCCGCTCGACCAGCTCGGCCTGGGCGGCCACCGTGACCGCGGCGAACACCTCGCGCAGCCGCAGTTCGACGCCGAACTCCGCGCGCAGCGCGCCGACCAGCCGGTTGGCGAGCAGCGAGTGGCCGCCCAGGGCGAAGAAGTCGTCCAGGACGCCGACCTCGGGCAGCTCCAGCAGCCGCTGCCAGATCGCGGCGATCGCGGCCTCGGCGGCGGTGCGCGGGGCGAGCCGGTCGGCCGGCCCGGCCGGGGTGGCCGGCTCGGGCAGGGCCGCCCGGTCCACCTTGCCGTTGGGGGAGAGCGGCAGGGCCGCCAGCTCCGTCC
>NZ_JBEYVJ010000489.1:0-4493 GCF_040643935.1 Kitasatospora sp. NPDC047058
CCCTTCCAGGAGAAGTGCTCGACCTGGGAGACGCCGAACACGGCGTCGTCGGCCGGGTCCTCGAAGTCGATCGGCTGACCACCGCTGGTCATCGGCTGCAAGGCGCCCAGGGCCACGCCGCCGCGGGCCTCGCGCTTGAACCAGATGTTGGGGAACGCCAGGAAGCGGTGCCAGGCGACGCCCATGTCGGTGTTGAGCGAGACCGTGATCATCCAGGTGAAGGACGTCGCGAGCTTGAGCCCCGCGAACAGGTAGGTGAGGTTCTCCAGGGTGCCGGTGCTCAGCCCCCTGAAGGCGAGGACCACGGGGTAGGACGCGAACTGCGCGGCCTCGTAGTGGTCGACGTGGAGGAGCGCGCCCTTCAGGCCGCCCAGCGTCAGGTCGCAGACGCCGATGACGAGGATGACGGTCTCGACGAAGTACGCCTGGCCCATGTTCGATCCGGCGAACCGGGACTTGCGGCCGGGCCGCCTCGGGTGGCTGAGCCGGCGGATGCCGATGAGCACCAGGATGCCGGAGGTCATCGCCGCGACCAGGAACTCGACGGCCAGCTCGTACGGCGGCCAGTGGCCGACGACCGGCAGCGCGAACCCGGCGTCGAAGAGCTGGCCGAACGCCTCCGCCAGGGTGAGTACCAGGGAGAAGAAGGCGATGGCGACGAACCAGTGCGCCACACCGACCGCCTTCCACCGGTTCATCCGGGTGTGGCCGAGGAACTCCCTGAGCACCGTTGCCGTCCGCGCGGCCCGGTCGTCGGTGCGGCTGCCCGCCGGGAGGCTCTGACCGAGCCGGATGAACCGGAGGATCCGGACGAAGGCCCGGCCGAACAGCGCCACACCGATGACGGCGAGTGCCGACGAGACGACGATCGCGGTGAGTTGCATGAGGACTCCTCAATCCAGCCTGCGAGGGCGGGAGTTCGAGAGTTACTGGCCGGTAACTATGCAGTGCCGGCGCTCAGGGTACCGAGCGCCGCAGGTTCCCTGAAGGCGGTCAACTGGTGATCTGCGTCGCTGTCGGCCGGCCCTGACCCGGGCCTCTCCGGGTCGGGATGACGGTCCCTCACATCGGCACTGTGGCCAGGGAGGCTGGCATCGGTGCCGGCCGGTGGACTACGGTGTCCGGTCATGACGACCGGGACGGCCTTGCGCCACACACGGATCGGTGACCCGGTGCTCCGCTGAGCGCCCCACGGGCCGGCTTCGGCCCGTTGTCGGGAGGCCGTCGCACTGCTGCACGGTCTCCGCCTCCGTCGTGTTGACCACGGACTCGACACGTCAACCACGACAGGAGACTCATGCCCACCACCATGCTGCGGATTCCCACCGCCGACGGCCGGGCCGACGCGTTCGCCGCCTTTCCCGACGGCGGCGGTCGGCACCCGGGGGTGCTGATGTACCCGGACGGCTTCGGGCCCCGGCCGGTGCTGCGGGAGATGGCCCGCGAACTGGCCGGGCACGGCTACTACGTGCTCGTCCCCAACCTCTTCTACCGGCACGGCCCGGCACCGGTGATCGAGCTTCCCGAGTACATCGGAGAAGAGGCCCGGCCCGCGGTCTTCGCCCGGCTGATGCCCTTGATCGAGGCGCACACCCCCGAGCGCGTCCTGAGCGACGCCGACGCCTACCTCGGGTTCCTCACCACCCGGCCCGAGGTCGGTGCCGGACCGGTCGCGGTGACCGGTTACTGCATCGGCGGCCTCCTGGCGATGCGCACCGCCGCGGCCCACCCCGGCCGGGTGGCCGCCGTCGCCGCGTTCCACGGCCCCGTGGGTGCGGACGGGCCCGGCCTCTTCTCCACGCTCACCGCCGAGGTCCACCTCGGCCACGCCGAGGGCGACCTGACGCCCGAGGCCCTCGGCGAGCTCAACCGGGCCCTGGACGCCGCAGGTGTCGGCCACAGCTCCGAGATCTACCCCGGCACCGTCCACGGCTTCACCATGTCCGACACCGATGCCTTCGACCCCGCTGCACTGCAGCGTCACTGGGACCGTCTGCTGCCCCTTCTCGACCGCACCGTGGCCGACGGCTGAGGCGCGCGGTTCCGGGAGTGGTGAGGGCCGGTGCAACCCGCCCTCACCACCCCCGAAGGGGTCTGCGGGAGAGCGGCGCCGTCCCGTCGTCGGTGGTGGCGCTGCGTGATCACGGTCGGCCGGCGCCATCTGCCGGGCGATGCCAGGGCAGGGCGGCCACACTGGAGGTGAACGTCGTACGTCCGTGTGCGGCGAGGGGAGTGATGCCGGCCATGGCTGATCCCAGGAAGCAGTTCGATACCCGTCGCACGAACATCGAGGCCATGCGCCGCGAGGAGGAGCACCGCAGGCGCCGGCGGAAGATCGTGTACTCGATATCCGCGGGCATCATCCTCGCCGGTGTCCTGGCGGGCGGCATCTGGGCCGTCACCGCCGCCACGGACAGCGGGGGCAAGAACCAGGCCCCGATCGCCGGGGTCCAGACCTTCGGCACGCTGGGCCGGACCCACGTCCAGACCCCGGTGGCCTACCCGGAGACGCCACCCGTGGGCGGGGACCACAATCCGGTCTGGCTCAACTGCAACGGTGACGTCTACACCAAGCCCGTCCCGAACGAGAACGCCGTCCATTCCCTGGAGCACGGCGCGGTCTGGATCACCTACAACGAGAAGGCGTCGCCGGCCGACATCGAGGCGCTCGCGGGCAAGGTCCAGGGCAAGCCCTACACCTTCATGAGCCCCTACCCCGGCGAGCAGGGGACGATCACCCTCACCGCCTGGAGCACCCAGCTGGTCGTGGACAGCGCCAGCGATCCCCGCGTCGACGCCTTCCTCGCCCACTACGTCCAGGGACCGCAGACGCAGGAGCCCGGGGCGGCCTGCACGGGTGGGCTGACGCCGTAGGGCCCTCCGGAGCCGGACGCCGCCAAGGCCGGACAGCGGCCGGGCCCCGGCCCGGCCCCGCCGCGCGTCATACGGCGGCGTAGGCCTCCGCCTGCCGGTCGATGAGCAGCGGGGTGATGCCGTCCAGGACGAGGTGCTGGTACGGCGTGCTCTCCCGGTGGGCGGCCAGGGCCTCCTCGTCCTCGTACTCGGCGAAGACGACGAAGGCCCCCTGGTCGCGCAGTGAGCGGACGACCCGGAAGGAGAGCACCCCCGGTTCGGCGAGCGCGGCTTCGGTGACGGCGGGCAGCAGGTCGGCGACGCGCTGCTCGGCGCCGGTGTCGGCGAGCCAGTCGGCGATGACGACGAGGGACACGGCGGGATCCTTCCGGGGAGGCCGGCTTGGCCGGCGGGGTGGCCGCCGGCGCGAGGGGGTGGTCGGGTTCGCCGGTCAGGGCACGGTGACGACGATCTTGCCGCGGGTGTGGCCGGTGGCGTTCAGGCGCTGGGCGTCGGCGGCCTGTTCCAGCGGGAAGGTCGCGGCGACCTCGACGGTGAGCCGGCCGCTTTCGGCGAGGTCGGCGAGGGCCGTGAGGTCGGCGGTGTCTGGCCGGACGAAGACGTAGTGGCCGCCGAGGGCGAGGACGGCGCCGTCGGCGACGGAGGCGAGGCGGCCGCCGTCGGCGAGCAGGGCGGGCGACAGCTGCAGGGCCTCGCCGCCGATCAGGTCGAGCACGGCGTCCACGCCCTCCGGTGCGAGGGTGCGGACCCGGTCGGCCAGGCCGTCGCCGTAGGTCACCGGCTCGGCGCCGAGGGAGCGCAGGTAGGCGTGGTTGTGCTCGCCGGCCGTGCCGATCACCCGGGCGCCGAGCGCGACCGCGATCTGGACGGCGAGTGAGCCGACCCCGCCGGCGGCGGCGTGGACCAGCACGGTCTCGCCCGGCTTGACCTCCAGGGCGCGGGTCAGTGCCTGGTAGGCGGTGAGGCCGGCCAGCGGCAGGCCGGCGGCCTGGGCGAAGTCGAGGTTGGCGGGCTTGCGGGCGAGGGTGCGCACGGGCGCGGCGACGTACTCGGCGAAGGTGCCGCGGCGGACCATGTCCTCGCGGACGTAGCCGATCACCTCGTCGCCCGGGGTGAACTCGGTGACGCCGACGCCGACCTTCTCGACCACGCCGGCGACGTCCCAGCCGGGGATGACCGGGAAGACGACGTCCAGTACGGCGTCGAGGTAGCCGCCCTGGATCTTCCAGTCGACGGGGTTCACCGAGGCCGCCGCCACCCGGACCAGGACGGCGTCCGGGCCGAGCTTGGGCTCGGGTATGTCGCCGTACTCCAGGACGTCCGGTCCGCCGTAGCTGCGGTAGGTGATGGCCTTCATGGTGGTACTCCTGAGCGAGAAGTTTTCACTGGCTCGATGGTTTAGGTCATCAAGCAATGTCTAGACGGTAGGCCTCAATAATTGAGGATGTCAAGTAATGCCGCCTACACTGGTCCCATGACCCGCACCCCTGCCCCGCCCGCCACCGCCGCCGACACGGCTCCCGGCACGGCCACCGGCCCCGACACGGTCCAGCTCATGGACCGCCTCGCCCGCGCCGCCGCCGGCTACTACCGCAACTTCGCCACCGTCGCGGCCCGGC
>NZ_JBEYVJ010000490.1:0-4479 GCF_040643935.1 Kitasatospora sp. NPDC047058
GCCTCGCCCGCGACCACGTTGGACTTGCGGATCGCGTCCAGCAGGCGGGTCTTACCGTGGTCGACGTGACCCATGACGGTGACGACCGGCGGGCGCGGGGCCAGCTGGTCCTCGTCGCCCTCGTCGGCGCCGAAGTCGATGTCGAACGACTCCAGCAGCTCGCGGTCCTCGTCGTCCCGGCTGACGATCTCCAGCTGGAAGCCCATCTCGTCGGCCAGCAGCTGCAGCGTGGCGTCCGAGACCGACTGGGTCGCGGTGACCATCTCACCGAGGTTGAACATCACGGAGACGAGCGCGGCCGGGTTGGCGTTGATCTTCTCCGCGAAGTCCATCAGCGAGGCGCCGCTCGACAGGCGAACGGTCTGGCCGTTGCCGCGAGGCAGCATCACACCGCCGACGGACGGGGCCTGCATGGCCTCGTACTCCTGGCGCTTCGCCCGCTTCGACTTGCGACCACGGGCCGGACGGCCACCGGGGCCACGGCCGAAGGCACCCTGCGTGCCACCACGGGCACCCGGGCCGCCGGGACGGCCGCCGAAGCCACCCGGACGCGGACCGAAGCCGCCGCCGCCACCCGGGGCACCGCCACCGGGACGCGGGCCGCCGAAGCCGCCGCCGGCCGGACGCGAGCCCGGACCGGCCGGACGGCCCTGGAAGCCGGGACGCGCGCCGCCCGGAGCACCGGGACGGCCGCCGGGGCCACCCGGGCCACGGCCGCCGGGGCCCGGACGCGGGCCCGGAGCCGGACGCTGCGGCATCATGCCGGGGTTCGGACGCGGCATGCCGGACGGGGTCGGGCCGCCGGGACGCGGACCGGCCGGACGCGGCATGCCGTCGGGACGCGGGGCACCACCCGGACGGGGGGCACCGGCACCCGGGGCACCGGCCGGACGCGGACGGTCGCCACCCGGACGCGGCGCACCGGCACCGGGGGCACCGGCCGGACGCGGACGGTCGCCACCCGGACGGGGACGCTCGCCCTGGGCACCCGGAGCGGCCGGACGCGCACCGGGCGCGGCCGGACGGCGGTCGCCGGGGCGGGCCATGCCGGTCGCGCTGCCCGAGGTGAACGGGTTGTTGCCCGGACGCGGGCCGGCCGGACGCGGGCCCGGACGGGCGCCGCCGCCTGCGGCCGCGGCCGGACGCTGGGCCTGCGGGGCCGGGCGCTGGGCCTGGGTCTCACCGGCCGGGGCCGGGGAGGAGAACTCGGCCGCCGGAGCAGCCGGAGCCGCCGGAGCGGCGGGGCGGGCCGCCGGGCGCGGGCCCGGGGTCGGCGCGCCCGCGGGACGCGGGGCGGCGGGGGTCGCGGCCGGGGCGGCGGGCGCCGCGGCTGCGGGGGTCGGACGGGGACCAGGGGTCGCGGCAGGGCGCGGACCCGGGGTCGGGGCACCCGGCTTGGGTGCGGCCGCACCGGCGGAACCGCCGGCGGGCTGGGGCGCCGCGGGCTTCCGCGGGCCAGGCTTGGCAGCGGAACCACCACCGGTGGGGGCCACTCCCAGAGCGTCAGTCAACTTGCGCACGACCGGCGCCTCGATCGTCGAGGACGCC
Source organism: Kitasatospora sp. NPDC047058 (assembly GCF_040643935.1). Lineage (NCBI taxonomy): Bacteria > Bacillati > Actinomycetota > Actinomycetes > Kitasatosporales > Streptomycetaceae > Kitasatospora > Kitasatospora sp. NPDC047058. The sequence goes on from NZ_JBEYVJ010000490.1 coordinate 1,549, forward strand.
GAACGGACGAACTCACCGAGCTCGGTGAGCTTGGCCATGACGGCCTTGCTCTCCAAGCCAAGCTCCTTGGCGAGTTCGTAAACCCGGACCTTAGCCACTTCACTCCTGTCTATGAGTCCGGGGTGTCTCGTCCGCCGGACTGTCGCTACTTCATGGGCGTACCCATCGCGTACTCATCGCGTACTCATCGAGTGCTCATCGCAATCTCGACCTACTTCCACATCGCGAGGTACCTGACTGGTGGCACGGCGCGCGGCTGCCCGCGCACTGTGCTTGTTGCGGTGGTTCTCCGCCGCCCGGGGCGACGGCTGTCACACGGGAGGCGCCCACCGGGCCGGCCTGAGGAAGCTCAGGGCGCCGGGGTGCCGCCTGCCCGCTCCTCGATGTACTCGCGGAGCCGCTCGGTGTCGAGTGTGCCCTGGAGCCGAAAGGCCCGGGGGAACGCCCGGCGGCGGACCGCGAGGTCGAGGCAGGCCGGATCGGGGTGCAGGTGCGCGCCCCGGCCCGGCAGTGCGCCACGGGGGTCGGGGACGCAGACGCCCTCGACCGCCGTGACACGCAACAGCTGGTGCTTGGCCGCTCGCTTGCGGCAGCCCACGCAGGTGCGTTCCGGGCGTGCTCGGACATGCGTCCGGCCAGACGAAGGCAAGTCTACCCCTCCGAAGGGACATGGCGCCGCCCCGCCGAACCGGGGTGGAACGGCCGGGCGGCTCCGGACAACGCTGACTACCGGTCCGCGGGCGGCTGTTACCGGTCCGCAGGGCGGCCGTCGGCCTCGGGCTGCCCCTCGGTGTCCGGCCGGATATCGATCCGCCAGCCGGTGAGACGGGCGGCCAGGCGGGCGTTCTGCCCCTCCTTGCCGATCGCCAGCGACAGCTGGTAGTCGGGCACGATCACCCGTGCGGAGCGCTGGGCGGCGTCGACGATCTCCACGCTCGTCACCCGTGCGGGGGACAGCGCCGCGGCGACCATCTCGCGCGGGTCCTCCGACCAGTCGACGATGTCGATCTTCTCGCCGTGCAGCTCGCCCATCACCGCGCGCACCCGGCTGCCCATCGGGCCGATGCAGGCGCCCTTGGCGTTCAGCCCGGACCGGCGCGACCAGACCGCGATCTTGGTGCGGTGGCCGGCCTCGCGGGCGATCGCCGCGATCTCCACGCTGCCGTCCGCGATCTCCGGGACCTCCAGCGCGAACAGCTTCTTCACCAGGCTGGGGTGCGTGCGGGACAGCGTCACGGACGCGCCGCGGACACCCCGGCGCACCGCCACGACGTAGCACTTGAGCCGGGTGCCGTGCCGGTAGTCCTCGCCCGGGACCTGCTCCTGCGGCGGCAGGATGGCCTCCAGCTTGCCGATGTCGACCAGCACGCTCTTCGGGTCGTTGCCCTGCTGGACGACACCGGTGACGATGTCGCCCTCCTTGCCCGCGTACTCGCCGAAGGTCTGGTCGTCGGCGGCGTCGCGCAGGCGCTGCATCATCACCTGGATGCCGATGCTGGACGCGATCCGGCCGAAGCCGCTCGGGGTGTCGTCGAACTCCTTCGGCTCGACGCCCTCGTCCAGCTCCGCCGGGTCCTCCATCGCCCACACGGTGACGTGGCCGCTCTTGCGGTCCAGGTGCACCCGGGCGCGGCGGCGCGAGCCCTCGGTGCGGTGGTACGCGGTGAGGAGGGCCGACTCGATGGACTCGACCAGCAGGTCGAAGGGGATGTTCTTCTCGTTGACCAGCGTGCGCAGGGCACTCATGTCGATGTCCACGGCTACGCCTCCTCGTCTTTCGTCACGTTCGTGTTGCTGCGGCTCATGGCCCGGGCGGGCTCTGCCCGGTGCGGGGGGAAGTCACTCCGCACCGTCGTCCCCCTCGTCGGAGGCGTCGTCGTCCGCGAAGTCCGGGGCCTCGTCGAGGAGCTCGTCGTCCTTGCGGTTGAACTCGACCTGGACGCGCGCCCTGGCCACCTCGGCGTACTCCAGCCGGCGCTCCTTGGCCCGGCCGCGGCCCTTCACCGGCTGCACCTCGACCAGCGCGCCGTCCTCGTCCGCCTCCAGCACCCGGGCGACGATCTCCCCGCCGTCGACCAGGTTGATCTTGGCAAGCCGGCCCTCGGCCCGGCGCCAGTGGCGCGGCTCGCTCAGCGGGCGCTCGGCGCCCGGCGAACCGACCTCCAGCACGTAGGCGCCGGTGCCCATCACGTCGGACTCGTCCAGCGCCTCGCCGACGACCCGGCTGAACTCGGCGATGGCGTCAAGGTCCACGCCGCCGTCCGCGTCCACGTCGATCTGCACCTGGCGGCGGCTGCCCGTCTGGGTGACCTTCACGTCCTCCAGGTCGAGGCCCGCCTGGGCGGCCAGCGGCTCCAGCAACGCGCGCAGCCGGTCGGTGTGGGTGGTGCTCATCCGGGTGGACTCCTCGGCCGCGTCTGCTGTTGTCAGGAGGGGGTGCCGCGCCCCCCTGGCACCGGTCCGGCGCAGGCCGGGTCGCGGCAGCTCGGCCCAAAGCCTATCCGGTGATGCCGCCAACCACCGATTCCGCACCACGCCCGGCCGCCCGTGCGACACCCACTGCGAGCAAGGTCACACCCCCCGGGTGCGGTTCCGCGGTACCCAACCCATCCCCGTGGACGTGAGGATTCTGTAATCATTCACGCCAACGAGGGCAGGCGGGCAAGCCGTCCTCCCGTACACGCCCCGGAGTGACAGCGATGCAGCCGCCCAGCCGACGGACCTTCCTGGCCCTCGGGCTGCTCCTCACCGCCGGCGGTGCGCTCACCGCGTGCACCGACGCGCCCGACGACCGGGACGGGACGGAGGGCGAGAACCGCCGCCCCGACCCGGACGAGCCGGTCCGGCAGCGCGCGGTCACCGCCACCGACGCCCTGCTCGCCGGGTACGACGCGCTGCTGGCCGGGCCGGGCGCCGGGCAGGCCGCGCTGC
>NZ_JBEYVJ010000491.1:0-4465 GCF_040643935.1 Kitasatospora sp. NPDC047058
CCGTCCCGGACGTCTACCGGTACGCACTCGGCCTCCACGCCGAGGACCGCTGGTACGCCACGCTGCGGCTGACCCGCACGGCGGAGTCCGGCCCGGGCGGGGTGGGGTGGCCGGAGCGGATCGTGTGCGTCACGGCGGCCGGCGAGCGCCACGTGCTCACGCCCGCCGATCCGGAGCTGTGCGGCTGCGCCGATGCCGGTGCCAGCACCGACGCCTGTCGCTGTTACGCCTTCCCGCTCCGATCGGTCGAGGCCTTCACGCTGCTCACCTTCGAGTTCACCTTCCCGCGCGTCCACATCGCGGCCTACCAGAACGCGTCGGCCTGCGCCCGGGTGACCCGCAACGCCCGTCTGCTCGGGCAGGGCTGGCCGGACACCGCACCGGCCTTCGTCTACCGGACGCCGGAGGCCGGCCACCCCGAGCCGGCCGTTCCCTTCATCGACCTCACCGGCACCATCGCCGTCGGCCCCTGGGACCTGCCCGACCACAATCCGCTCACGCCGCTGTTCGACACCCTCTTCGACGGCGACCCGGCCGGCCGGACCATCGCGATCGGCGCGCGCTACGCGTACACCCTTGTCGACGGCAGCGAACCGGTGTCCGCCATGCTGCCGGTCGTCCAGTCGGCCGTAGGAACGTTCGACGACGAGACGGTCCCGACACTCACGCAGGCACTCGTCGAGTGGAACGAGCGCGAGCAACCCGAGACACAGGGCGGTGCCTGGGCCTTCCGGGTCAGCCTCTACTCGTGTGCCGACGCGCCACTGCGGCGGCCAGTGCTGCAGCTCAGGCACCTGCGGTCCGCACTGTCGACACCACCGGGGCCGCCGGGTCGGGCCTGACCGGGGCGGTTGCGGACGAGCGGGGTGTCACGCGGATGGAGTCGCCGGGTTGCCGGGCCACCATCAAGTGGTTTGTGTGGAGACGATTCCTGCTGCCGCCGACCCGATGGAAGTCCGACACCGTCCGACGCCTTCCCGGAGGAAGCATGCCCGCACAACGTCTCCTCGCCCTCGCCGCCTCGGTCGCCGTGATCGCCGTCCTCGGCGGCGCGACCCCTGCACCCGCCGTCCCGGGCCGGCCGGCCGTATCACCGGTCCCCGGCCCACCCCCGACCCGTCCCACGGGAGCGCTCGCCACGCACCAGCGATTCGCCGAGCACGATTCCGCCAACTGGGCAGGCTACATGGCGTCAGGCGATCCCGGCGCGTTCACACGGGTGCAAGCCCGGTGGACCCAGCCGGCCGTGACCTGCACCGGCACCGAGAGGCAGAGTTCGAGCTTCTGGGTCGGCCTGAGCGACCCCGGCGTGATCGAGCAGACCGGAACCACAGCCATATGCGAGAACGGCCGGCCGAGATACGACGTCTGGTACGAGATGTACCCGGCACTCCCGGTGGAGTACAACGACCCGCTCGAGCCCGGTGACGAGCTCTTCGCCCGGGTCGAGTACCTCGGCGGCAACAGTTACGAGCTCACCCTCCGGAACCTCACCAAGAAGTGGGCCGAAGTCAGCTATGCGGAACCGCCGGCCGGAACGGTCCCCATGCGGACCCGGGCCGAGGTGATCGCCGAGGCGCCGGGCAAGCCTGACGGGAGTCAGTGGCCGCTGGCCGACTTCGGCACGGTCTCGTTCACCCGTGCCCGCGTCAACGGAGCACCCCTCGGGACCTTTTCCCCGGACGAGTTCATCATGGTGACGGCGGACGACCACGACAAGGCCGCCCCCTCAGAGCTCAGCGACGACGGAACCGCCTTCGACGTGACTTGGAAGCACAGTTGACGAGGGATCGCCGCCCCGGGCGATCCGGCCCTCCGGACTTCGGCTCCCGATCCTCCGCTGCCCTGGAGCGGCGCCGGCCCGTCCATGACCAGGCCCACCGCGCCGATTCCCCGACCCACCGGCCGACGGGGTCCACCACCAGGCCACCTGCGACGACTCCACCGCCCATGGCGTCCCCCCTGCTGGTCGCGCCGGCAGCCGACGACCGGACACCTGCGCCCGGCCGGCGAGTGCTCCGGCCGGGCCCAGCGCGTCGCGTGCGGCACGCCGTTCGTCGCGCCGCGGGCGTGGCAACGCGTGGCGCGCCTCCGGCGTTCGTGTGCCCGGGTCAGGCGCGGGCGAGGAGCCAGGCGCCGAGGCCGCCGCTGCCGCCGGCCTGGAAGGTGGTCGAGCGGAAGCCGGGCGGGATCGGCGAGCCGGGGCAGGTCAGGATGCCGGCCTTGGCGATCCGGTGCTTCCAGGCGCCGACGCCGTTGCAGCCGGAGCGGAGGTAGTCGTTGGTGACGTAGCCGGCGACGATCGGCGAGCCGCCGCAGGTCCAGATCCCGTCCTTGGCCAGGTTGTGCTTCCAGGCGCCGACCCCGTTGCAGCCGGCCCTGTTGAAGGCGGTGCTCACGTAGCCGGGGACGACCGGGGAGCCGCCGCAGGTCCACATGCCGTCCTTGACCGGCTCCTGGTACCACGAGCCGCGGCCGTTGCAGCCGGCCGGGTCGTGGTTGGTGAGGACGTATCCGCTCGGGATCGGGGCGCCGGCGCAAGACCACTGGCCGGAGGAGGTCGAGCCGGAGGGCCGGGCGGCGGCGGCGTCCGGCGCGCCGACGGCGGCGCCCGCGAGGACGAACGCGGCGATGAGCGCGAGTGCGCCCACCGTGGCCGCCGTGCCACGGCGGACGACGGCGCCGGTCAGACGTTCCCACAGGTGACGGGGGTTCATGGTCGGTTCACTCCAGTCCTGGCGGCGGGCATGCGCGATGCCCGCTGGTCGGGGGATGGCCGAGCAGTGGATCAGGCCTCACCCTAGTGCGGAGATCGTGTGGATACCGGGTGCCCAAGGCATGGAGAGTCAACTTGGCCTGAACATGACCACCCATGCCCGGCCAACGGCGTCCCGAGCGGGCGCAGCGCGTTCGCAGGCGGGCGATGCCGCCGTTGCGGCGCTGCCGCCGCGGCCGGTGACGGACTCACCGCCCGTGCGCCTCCCGGGTCGCCCGGTCCAGCCAGGTCAGGTACCACTCGCGGAAGCCGAGCCGTCCCGCATCGCCGGTGAGCGGCTGCAGCGAGAGATCGGCCGCCCGGCCGTCGAACCACAGGGTGCCGCGCTCCGGCCCGGTGACGACCAGCCAGGTGTAGTAGCCGCAACCCTCGTGGCTGAGGCACACCGCGCCGGCCGTCACCTCCGGTTCGAGCCGTTCCCACTCGTCGTCCCAGGCCTGGAAGGCCGCGCGGTACGACTCGTCGTCGGGAAAGTCCGCCGCCACGGGCTCCCGGGCGTCGTGCTCCTTCTCCAGGCGCGTCCGCTCCTCGACCGACAGGAAGTCCCGCCCGATCAGCGCGCTGTCGCCGCGCACGTGGTCGTCGCTCCAGTGCCAGCCCTGCTCGTCCCGCCGCAGCGGGAAGAGCCCGTAGTCCGGGCCGGCCCCGCCGGCACCCACGTCCAGGAGGAAGGCCCGGTAGTCCGACGGGAGGCGGACGCCGAACTCGGCCTCCGCCGCAGCCACCTCGGCCTCGCCGAGCGGGGCCTCCAGCAGGAACTCGTGCCCGAAGCCCTTCGGGGCGCCGAACACCCTCGTCGCGAACGGCGCCTCCCGCAGGGCCAGCACCTCCTCGCGCACCCCGGCCCAGCCCGCCTCCCGCTCCGCCGCCTCCACGTGTCCCTCCTCCGCTCGCCCCGTGCGCGCCGGACCGGCGCGGACGCATCGTGCCAGCCCCGGTGAGCACGATCAACACGGGATCCGGCGGCCGCGGCGGTGAACGGCGCCGGACGCGGGGCGCCCGCCGCTTGGTCGGGGCCCCGGCCGCGCTCGGTTCACTGCAGGATGTTGATCGCCCGGGCGATCACCAGGGTGGCCACGATGAGGGAGGCTGCGGCCTCCACCATCATCAGCAGCTTCCCCCACTTCTTGATCGCGGAGACGTCGGTGGGGCTGAAGGCGGTCGCGGTCCAGAAGGACAGCGACAGGTAGTCGGCGAAGACCGGCACCCAGCCGGCCGGTGCGTAGGCCGTGTGCTGCATCTCGGGGAACACGAACGCCGGTTCCGCGTAGGGCCGGTGGGCGCGGGCGGCGGCGCCGCCGCGGTCGAGGTCCCAGTACCAGAGCGCGAAGGCGATCACGTTCGTCACCCAGGTCACTCCCCCGGTGGCCAGCAGGCCGAGGGCGTTGTTCGCGAACAGCTTGTTGTTGGTCAGGATGTCCACCACCAGGTGGACTCCCGCGTACAGGTTCGCCGCGGTGAGGAAGGCGATCACGGCCTCGGTGACCGCCCTCAGCCAGGTCTTCCGGCGGTCGATCCGCCCCGGGTCACCGATGATCAGTGCCGCCAGCAGCGTGAACAGGACCACCGGAACCACCCAGGCGGGATCCACCCGGTACGCCGCCGGCAGCGCCACGTGGAGCAGCCCGGCGACGACGACCACCGCCGCCACGGGCCACCAGTGCTCGCCGCGCACGGCGGCCCAGATCG
>NZ_JBEYVJ010000492.1:0-4462 GCF_040643935.1 Kitasatospora sp. NPDC047058
CCGGGGGGGCGCGGGGGGGGGGGGGCCGGCCCGGGCCGGGTGGTGTCCACCGAGCTGGACGAAGGCCTCGCCGCGTTCGCCCGGGAGCGGCTGAAGGCCGCCGGCCTGGCCGTGGAGGTCCGGGTCGCGGACGCCACCACCACGGTGCCGGACGGGCCGGTGGACCGGGTGATCGCCACGTACGCGGTCGAGCGGGTGCCCTGGGCGTGGGTGGAGGCGGTCCGGCCGGGCGGGCGCCTCGTCGTCCCCTGGGGGCACCTGGGGCACGTCGCCCTGGACGTCGCCGCCGACGGGCGCTGCGCGACGGGCTGGGTGCAGGGTCTGGCAACGTTCATGGCCGACCGCACGGCCGGGCCGGTTCCGGCGGCCGGCTGGACGGGGTACGCGGCGGTGCGCGGCCAGGACCCGGCCGAGGCCGAGGGGTCCGTCGCGCGCGACCTCGCGCCGCTGACCACCGCGTGGGACCTGCGCTTCGCGCTGCGGGTGGCGCTGCCGGAGGTCCGGGTGGTGACCGGGACGGACGAGGACGGCGTCTCGGCGTGGCTCCACGACGGTGCCCGGTCCTGGGCGGCGCTGTCGGCGGTCGGCGGCGGGCGGGTGGAGGTCTTCCAGGGCGGGCCGCGGCGGCTGGCCGACGAGCTGCTGGCCGCGTGGGCGCAGTGGGAGCACCTGGGCCGGCCGGGTCCGTACGACTTCGGCATGACCGTACGTCCGGACGGCCAGTTCGTGTGGTTGAACGATCCGGTGGACGGTCCGCGGTGGGGGTGTGCCGGGGCTGTGGCCGTCGGGTCGGCTCGTTGACCTGAGCGGGATCGGGGTCAGCGGCGGGTCACTCAGGACAGTGGCCCTCGACGGTGTGCCGGCCTGCGTGGTGGCAGCAGCGGAGGGCCACCCGAATGCCGGTACCGGACCGCCCGGGGCCGGGACCGCCGCCGCACGCTGGAGGGGCGCGTCCCCTCGCGCACCGCCTCGCCCAGGAGAGACGCAATGGACACCGTGGAGTTGACCGGGACGTACACCTACCGGAGCTTCCTCAACCGGCCCGAACCCGTCGACGACTTCAACAAGCTCCGGTTCGCGCAGCTGGAACTGAGGCTTCGGGCCGAACCGGACGGCGTGCTCGGCGGCGCGCTGGTCTTCTCCGAGGAACCGGGAGGCGAGACCATCGCGATGGACATGACCGGACGGGCCTCGGGCGTGTCGCCCCTCGCGTTCACCCTGACCGGCCGGGGCCGGCCGGACAGCCCCATCGCGGACTTCCACTACGAGTACGACGGGATCGTGCTGCGGCACTGGGAAACCGGGATCGGCCAGCGCATGACCCTCGCCGGGACGGTCCTGCGCGCGGAGGACCACGGCAGCGGCGCCAGCCTGGCGCGAGCCGGGCAGACCGCCAGCTTCCTCGCGGTGAAACGCGACACCGCCTGACGGGCGGCCGGCGGCGGCGAGAACGGGCAGGCCGCGCAAAGACCTTGGCGGGTGCCCCTGTTAGCCTGACCGACATGATCAAGAGGGGGTCCACGCAACGGGTGCCCGGCGGGCCGGATTCCGGTCCGCAGCGCGCCCTGATCACCGCCAGTTTCGTCAGCCGGGTCGGCAACGGCCTCTTCAACACCGCCGCCGTCCTCTACTTCACGCTCGTGGTGCACCTGCCCGCCACACAGGTGGGAGCGGGTCTGACGATCGCCGGCCTCAGCGGCCTGGCGGCCGGCATCCCCGCGGGGAACCTGGCCGACCGGTACGGGCCGCGCGCAGTCTGGCTGACGGGCCTCGTCCTCCAGGCGGCCACCATGACGGCGTTCGTCTTCATCGACAGCTGGGGCGCGTTCACGCTGGTCGCCACCCTGGACCGGCTGGCCGCCACCGCGAGCGGCGCCGCGGGCGGGGCGCTCATCGCCAGGGCGGGCGGCGAACGCCCCGCCGCCTTCCGGGCCAGACTCCGCACCTTCGTCAATCTCGGCGTCGTCGTGGGCACCCTGGGCGCGGCCTTCGCCATCCAGGCCGACACCCGCCCCGCCTACACCGGACTGATCCTGGCCAACGCCGCCAGCTTCGCCCTCGCCGCCCTGATCGCGTTCCTGGGCGTCCCCGCCTACCCGCCCCTGCCCCGGCCCGGGGAACACCGCCAGTGGTCCGTCCTGGCCGACCGGCCGTACGTGTCCTTCGTCGCGCTCTACAGCACCATGGGCCTGCAGTACCAGACCGTCTCCCTCCTGCTGCCGATCTGGCTCAGCACCCACACCGACGCGCCGCGCTGGACCGTGGCAGCGGTCTACGCGGTCAACAGCGGCGTCTGCGTGCTGCTCCAGAGCAGACTCGGCTCCACCGTGGAAACCCCCCGGCAGGGCGGCCGCGCCTTCCGCCTCGCCGGGCTGCTGTTCCTGATCAGCTGCCCGCTGATGGCGCTCACCGCCGATGTCCCCGCCTGGGCCGCACCCGCGCTCGCCGTCCTCGCCATCTGCGTCCACAGCGTCGGGGAGGTGTGGGAGTCCTCGGGCGGCTACGCACTCGGCTACGGTCTCGCGCCCGACCACGCCCAGGGGCAGTACCAGGGCCTCCTCGGCATCGGCTTCGACGCCGGGCAGGCCCTCGCGCCCCTGGTCCTCACCGGGGCGGTCCTCGCACTCGGACACCCGGGCTGGCTGCTCCTCGGCGCCCTCTTCGCATGCCTGGGCGCAGCAGGCCCCCCGGTCGCCGCCTGGGCCGAGCGAACCCGCCCCGCGGCACCGGCCCCGGAAGCCCCCGCGCAACACCCGCAAGGCCGGTCCCCGCTACCGGAGGCCGACCAGCTCCCGGCACAGGGCGGTCCGTGAGACGCCGTCAATCCCATACTCCTGCGGGCGGCAAGAATGGTGCACCGCCCCTCGCCCTCGGGCTCAGTACTCGTTCTTGATGACGAAGAACGATCCGCGGATGGTGCCGGCGAGCTTCGACTTCTGCCGTGCGAACTTGAAGCGCGGGGCAAGCTCCTCCGGGACCTCCATCCCGTCCGAGAGCTTGAACCCGACCGCCCGCTTCCCGCCGTCGTCGACGGTGTACATCACGTTGATCGACAGACCGCTCTCGTAGAAGACGTAGGCCATCCGGATGTTCTCGACCTGGAAGGCGGTGGCTTCGAGCGGCCGGGACGCGATGACGATGTCGCGCTCCTCCCGGAGGATCCGGTGCACCCAGTCGACGACCTCGGTGGCCTCCTCCGCGGGCTCCACGGTGAAGACGTGGTCGTACTTGTTCTTGAAGTAGCGGGCCTCGTTCGCCCGCAGACCGGCGAGCGCTGCGGCGACGGGCGACGACTCCAGACCGACGGTCGACACGGTGTCGAAATCCACGGCGTAGGTCATGACGGATTCCTTCTCGTTGACGCGAACGGATGGCAGGACCCGGCGGCGACCGCTGCGGCTGCCCGTCCACCGCCGTCCGCTTCGAGCCGGGTTTCGAGACGGGTTCCGAGCCGGGTTTCGAGGCGCGCGGATCATCGCCCAAAGTACCCACGGGACATCCCTCCGTCACGGCGACACGGCCGCTGCGGCGGGCTGTCAGGTCATACCCGGGTATGACGCCGGTATCGGCTCCCCGGTATGACGACCTGTCTGGTTCCTGCCCGGCACAGTTCGGATCGTCCGCCGCACACCGACCGAAAGACGCCTGACGATGTCCGTGATCCGCCGCCACCTCCGTTCCGTCGCCGCCGACGGCGTCCGCGCCGGCCTCGCGCTGCCCGCAGGGCTCGTCGCCACCGCCCGGGCCTTCGGTGGCCGGCCCGCACCGGCCCGCCGCCGGGGCCAGGTCGGCGGGAGCGACGGGTGGACCGCCGGCCGGGCGGCCGCCCGCAGCCTGGCCGGCCTGCCGCTGGACGCCGCGGCCTTCGTGCTGTTCGCGTACGCGGCGTTCAACACCGTACGCAACGTCGGCTACCCCCTCTGGTACCTCGACACGGACTACCACCACGCCTGGGGCGGCCCCACCATGGCCGGTGTCTGGGCGGTCCACGCCCTCGGGTGGGCCGCCTGCCTGTACGTCCTGGCGCGTTGGCCGATGCGCTGGATCGGCCGCGGCCAGCGCGCTCTGGAGACCCGGCTGGCCCGCCCCCGCCCGACCACGTCGGCAGGCCTCCGGAGCGCGGTCACCGGCTGAACCCACTCGGAACGTATGATCAACTTCTCGGTGCACCGGCCGGAGGCCGCTGCTCAGACGCCGATGACCAGGGGGATGATCACATGGTGGAACTGTCCGTCGAGCCGATGACCTGGGTGATGACGGGTGACAGCATCACCCAGGCGGTCCTGCACACGTACGGTGCGCGCGGGTGGGTGGAGCACGTGCACGAGCGCGTCCGCTGGCAGCTCGACCGGCTGACCGACATCGTGGGTGGTCTTCGTCTGCGAGAACAACGGCTACGCCACCACGCTGCCCGCCGGCACGGCGGTGGCCGGCAGCGCGCTCGGCCGGGCGGCCGCCTTCG
>NZ_JBEYVJ010000493.1:0-4443 GCF_040643935.1 Kitasatospora sp. NPDC047058
CGGTGGGAGCGGTTGGGGCCGATGTTGGGCCAGTAAGCAGCGGTGAGAGCGGGGATGCCGGTCTCGATCGCGCCGGACGGGCCGAGACTGTCGACGACCGCGGCCGTGGTCGGGTGCTCCGTGAGCGGCACGCGGCGGCCGATGTTGTCCGCCGTGCCTTCGTAGAGGGCGTGCTCGATTCGGCCGCGCTCGTGCCTCTCCAGCCGGCGCAGCACGGTCGAGCCGCGCCGCTCCAACTCCTCCCAGCACGTCAGGGCAACCAGATGCCCGTATCGGACTTCGGGCAGGGCGGCGTCGTGGTGCACGGTGGTGAGCAGCGGGCGGGGGCCGATCTCGGCGTCCCAAGCGGCCACCAGGTACACGCCTCCGAGCGCGGCGGACACCTCGGCGGCTTCGAGCAGGGTCCGCTCGGCGCGCGGGCCGAGCAGCTCGTCGAGGCGGGCCTGCAGTGCGGTGTCGGCGACGGTCAGCCGCGGGGGCTCACCCATGAGCAGGCTTGCGGAGCGGCGGGCGACGTCGGCGGGCATGGGGATGTGCAGGCGGGACTCGCGCCGGTCGGGGGTGGGTGTGCGGTCGCGTCCCCACAGGCGGCGCCGGCCGTCGCGCCGTCGGGTCTGCCCCTGGTAGACGGCGGCGAGCCGCTTGGGGTCGCCGGAGTACCACGCGTCATCGACCGCCATCTCGGCGAGCTCGGGCGCCCAACGGCGCGGCGGCCAGATGGAGTTGGGTTCAGGCAGCGGCATCGGCGCTCACCTCCTCCGGGATCAGGTCGGGGATCAGGTGGCGCCACTCGGCGGCGGTGGAATGCACGACGTACCGCAGCGCGTCGCAGCTGTGATCGTTGACCTTGAGCGGGCGGTCTTCGCCGGCGGCGGTCCCGGCCGGGTCCCACACGTACCCGGGCAGTTCGGAGAGCAGACCCTCGCACGAGCGGTGCACTAGCAGCCGGCCGGCCGCGAGCGCGGTAGATGTCGACCGGATGCCGTCCACGACGCTGTTCGCTGCCCGTGCGACACCGGGGTGCCCATCCTCCCAGAGCTGTGCGAGGAAGGAAGCGGCCGACGGGTCGAGGAACGTCCACTCCGGTTCGACCTGCAGGCCGTCGAGCCACCCGCGGACGGCGGCGCTGTACTGGGCATCGGTCATCTGCCGGCGCTTCTGCCGGCTGTCGTATCGCCACTCCGCGCAGGCATACAGCCGGCCGTCTTCGCCCAAGCCGAGCAGGATCGCAGAGAAGGGGTTCGACGTGCCGTAGTCGACTCCGAGCCAGTGCCGGACCATGGGCGGCAGCTCGTCGACGACGTGCTGCTGCTCGTCCCAGCAGTCATAGATCGAGCCTTCGGCGATCACCCACGCGCCGTCGATCATGCGCCGGCGCCACAGGCCGGTGTACTCGGCGTGCAGCGACCGGACGTAGGCCGGGGACAACGAGGGGTTGTCGTGCAGGCTGAAGTGCCAGGCGCGCAGGTTGAGATCGGCCGCGCGGTCGAGGTATCCGGCCTTGAGCCAGTGCCGCGGGCCGTCGGGGTTGGTGGTGGCCAGCAACTGCGCGCCGTCCACGCTGAGCCGTGCAAGCAGCTGCACCCAAAATGCCTCGGGCAGCAGCGTCGCCTCGTCGACGTACGCGAGGTACGCCGTCAGACCGCGCAGCCGGCCCTCGGCCCGGGAGTCCGCCGCGCCGATCAAATGGACGGTGCGACCGAGGATGACGGCGGTGGTGGCGCCGCGGGTGTGCCGGACCTGCCCCGCAGCGACCGGCCCGAACAGAGCCGGATCGGCCAACGCCTCCAGCACGTTGCGCTCGATCGTTTGCAGACTGCGGCCGCAGATGATGATCAGCCCGGACGGCGGCGCCTCCGCGACGGCCAGCAGGAACGCCAGCAGCGAGGCCACAGTCTTGCCGCTCCGAACGGCGCCGTGCCACACGTTGATGCGCGCGGTGGCCCGGGCGACCGACCGAAGTTGCTTGCGGGAGAGAGGGAGATCGAGAGCGGGGGCGAGCACGGCTCACCCCCCGTCGGCGGCCGCCTCGTCCTCGTCGGCGAAGGCGGCCCGCAGGCCCCGAGCAAGATCCGTGAGCATGCTGCGCACCTCGTGCCCGGACGTGCCGGCGTCGATCTCCGCGAGCCGGGCCGCGCTGGTCAGATAGGAACCGATGGCCTGCGAGTGGTGGCGCTCGTCCTGCGCCGGCGGGTCCTCGGTGACCACGTCGACCGTGTCGCCGGTCGGCAGGATCTCAACCCGCACGTAGGTGTCGGCCTCGACCCGGTCGAGGTTGGCCGCGGCCCGCCGGTACAGCCGGGCCGTCAGGTCCCGACGGAGGGCCGCGAGGTCTTCCTGCCGGGCCGCGGTCGCCGCGGCCGTGCGGGCGCCGCCGGTGAAGGCGAGCCCTTCCTCGCTGGCGATCTTCGACACGGTCGAGCTGCTGCGCCCGATCGCGGCCGCGATGGCGTTGCGGGAAAGGCCGTCGGCGTGCAGGCGGCGCACCTGGTCGCGGTCCTGGTCTCGGATCGGTTCCCTCACTTGCCACCTCCCTTGCAGGCTCCACAGGCCGTCACGCCTTGGCGCACCCCAGCAAAATCGGCCTTGAAATGGCCATTTCGCAAAATGGCCATTGCGAAACGAAGGCGAGCGCGGGCGATCGACTGTGAACCTTGTACGCAAGTACTTGAGTACCTGAATTCCAAAGGACTTTTGCGCGCCTATGGCAGTGATTCGAAGGTATGACTGTGCGGTTTCCCGAACGCTGTTGTCGACGTCCCTTTCGGGCGCCTTCGATCCTTAAATCGGAGCTGGAGAGGCGGTGTTGGGCAGGCTTTGGGGGTGCCATGCTGATCCACGGAGCGGCGCCGCCCCAACGTCTTGGCCGTGATTGATCGTCAAAAGGGGTGCTCTGTGGGGATTGTCGCGACTGGTTCGGCTGGCGGGGAGCCGGAGAGGGAGGGTGTTCCGCGCTGGGTGGTCGAGCTGGCGCCGACGGTCGCGGCGGCGATCGTGATGACGGTCATCGTGCTGACTCAACCGCTGGATGCGGCGTCGGGCGCGTTGCTGGGCACCGGCTTCTCGGTGCTGGGGGCGCGGGGCCGCGGTCGGCAGGGGTAGGAACGGCTGCGGCCCGCCACCGGGGGGAGGTGGCGGGCCGCGAGTCTTGCGCTTCCGGGCACGCCGGAAGCGCCTCCAACTCTAGGTCACAGATTGATAACGGCGCAAGGGGTTAAGCCCGGGCCCGTTCAACGACCGCGGCGGCGTCCGCGTCGTGCCCGGGGCGGCCGGGCCAGACCAGCACGCGCGCGGCCGTCACCTCCTCGTCCGCGGCGTGGTCGGCGAGCACTTCCTCGACCGTGCTCTCTGCGAACCGGGCGGCGTTGCGCCCCGGGTCGGCGTCGAGGATCTCGACAGGTGCAAGCTCGGCGTAGTCCTCGACCTGCCACCCGTCCGCGGTCTGCAGGTCGACCCGGTACGCGAACAGCATGTGCCCGTCGATCACGGCGCGCACCCGGTCCTCGGCGAGGTCCAGCTCGGCCGCGATCGCCGGGGCCGGCAGGCCGCCGTCGACGGCTGCCTCGACCACCAGGGCGGCGAGATGCCCCTCGATCGGCTCGCCCGCCGCGGCGTGCTCCCGCGCCGCGCGCAGCCGGGCGAGCGCCGTCTCGGCGTCGTGCTCGTCGAGCAGCATGCCGAGCTGCTCGGCGAAGGTGCGGACGTTGGTCCGCTGCTCCTGCTCGGTCATCTCCGGCCCCCCGGCCGGGCGCTTGACGTAGACGGCGGGCTCGGGCTTCTCGGTCATGGTGGGCGCCTCCCTAGCGCTCGGTGCGGGCGCCGGGCCCTACCGCCGTAGGGTAGGTGGCGCCCCTGACAGGTGCTCTCTGTCGGGTGCGCGGCCCCTTGGGGCCGCGGGGTCGGCCGGCGCTGTAGCGACGTCGGCCGACCCGCGTTCACGCCTGCTCGCGGTGCTTGCGGAGAATCTGGTAGACGCGGCCCTCGGTGTAGCGGAGATCGCGTGCGATCTCCACCGCCGATCGGCCGCCGTCCCTGGCCTCGACGATGATCCGGGCGAGCTGCGCGTCGAGCTGCTCGGACTCGCGCCGGATGCGCTCGGCATCCTCGTAGCTGAACTGGGGCGCGGGCTGCTCGGGCATCGGCTTCCTTCCGTGGGGCCGGCCGAGCTGCTGCTCGACCGGCCGACGTGCTGTCACTGCCTACTCTCGCCGATCCGCCAGTACGCCGGGGCGCCGGCGGTCGACCCGCGGCCCGCCCCTACCTGCGACGGCCGGTGAAGTGGCAGAAGTTGCACCCGCGGCCGGAGCAGTCGCGGCAGCGCGGACCGTGCTCGATCTCTTCGCGCGCTTCCTCGACGGGCGCGTGCTCGTACAGGCGCCACGCCTTCACGACGGGCCCGGTGCCGGCCTCGATGAGCCAGTCGGCCTCTCGCAGGTGGGCGCG
>NZ_JBEYVJ010000494.1:0-4443 GCF_040643935.1 Kitasatospora sp. NPDC047058
GCACGGCGCAGCCCGCGACCGCGGCGGACAGGCAGGCCGCGGCGACCAGGCCGCTCCCGATCCGGCGGTGCGCCGCCCGTTGACTCCCCCTCAGGCCCCCATTAATACGATGATCGGATGGTGTGTCCATGGAGCAGTGCTCCCCCGACACGCCCCCGGGCCAATCCCACCATCACCCGCCCGGCCCACCTCCGCCCCCGCACAGCCCCGCCGCCCACGCCGACAGCAGCGCGAAGTCGGCCTCCACCAGCCCACGCCCGGGATGCACCCGGCGCAACAGGGCCGGCCCCGCGTGCCGGGCGGCCACGTAGGCGCGGTCCGCCTCCCCGATGTCGTCGTCCACCCAGGCGAAGGGGCGGCCGGCGGCCCACGCCACCAGCGGCCAGGTCTTCGGGCTCGTGTCGTCCGGCCGCCAGACCGCCGGACCGGGCAGCGCTACGAACGGGAGCGGGGGCAGGCCGAGTGCGGGACCGATCCAGCGGTTCGCGCAGTCCTGCCAGGTGGTGGCCCAGACCAGGTCGAACGGCAGGGCGCGCAGCCGCTCCCCGTGCGCCCTGTTCAACCACACCTCCACCGGGCCGGACGCCCAGTGCGGCTCCGCCCGCCACGGCCGGTAGCCGGGCGGACGGCTGTCCGGGTCCGCGTGGTACGGGTTGAGCGGACCGTCGACGTCGAGCAGGAGCAGCGGGCGCGGTGGCGGGATCGGGTGCACCGGCGCGAGCGTAGCCCAGCGGCCGGCCCCGTACGGCGGGCGGTTCCGTGGCCTCGGAAAATGGCTCGCGGGCGCGGTGACGGGGCGTCGATAATGCCCGGCATGACGACCAGCACGCTGCACAGTTCCGACCTCTGGGCGGTCTCCCGGGCCGATGTGGGTTCCCCGGAGGCGGAGGCGCTGCTGCGCGAGTACTACACCGACGTCGCCAACCGGTACTACCGCCTCCACCTCGGCCGCGAGGGCACGCCCGAGGAGATCGAGACCGGCCTGGCCGGCTCCCCCAGTGACGACCTCGCCGGACCCAGCGGCCTGTTCCTGCTCGGCCGTTACGCCGGCGAGCCGCAGTCCTGCGCGGGCCTGCGCATCCTCGACGACCGCACGGCCGAGCTGACCAGGGTCTTCGTCCGGCACGCCGTCCGCGGCACCGGCGGCGGCGCCCGCCTGCTCGCCGCCGTGGACGAGGCCGCCCGTTCCCTCGGCGCCGAGCGGATCGTCCTCGACACCCGCCTCGACCTGGTCGAGGCCCGCGCCCTCTACACCCGCCACGGCTACCGCGAGATACCCGCCTACAGCAGCGGCCCGTACGCCCAGATCTGGTACGGCAAGGACGTCACGGCACCGGCGCCCCCGGCCCGTTGAGCCCGGCACGTTGAGCCCGGCGCGGACGAGCGGAACACCAGCCGGGGCCCCGCAGCGGGCAGGACGCCCGAGGCGGGAAAACGGCTTCGCCGTAAGGCCCCGGCCCGGGCATGATGCCACCGTGCAGGAGGGCGGGAACCACAGCGGGCGGACGCGGTACACGCTGACCGGGACCGAGCCCGGCCATGCCTGGGGCGTCTGCGCCGAGGCGGAGGGGCTGTTCGGGGAACCGTGGCGCGGGACGTACGAGCTGTTCGGCTGGGTTCCGGAAGGAGCGGAGCCGCGCGGCTGGGTCGGCAGGCGGGTGTGGTTGGTGCCGCAGGACGAGGCGCTCGATTCCTGGCTGCTGGAGGACGCGGAGAGCCTGGGGCAGCAGCCCGGGGCCGGCAGTCTCGTGCTCACCGGCCTGGACGGCTACGAAGGACCACCCGAGGGGCACAGGGGCCCGGTCCGAGTGCACGACGGGCACCGGTGGCTGGGCTCCTGCCGGGAATTCACCCGCATCCTGCCGGCGGAACAGCCTGCGCCCCCGCTCGTCCTCCGGGGGCTCGCCCCGGGTGAACGACTCCGGGCGGCGCTGGCCAAGGGCACCCGGAAGGCACTGGACCTGGAGCAGGCCGCCCTGGAGATAGCCGACGACCAGGGCGAGCCGCTCACCGATCTACTGCTGTGGACCACGGTCAGCGCCTGGCATCCGTCCTCCCACGGGACGGATCTGATCGACCTCGAGCTCGACGGCGACCACTTCATGCCCGTTCCCGGGTACGCCCGGCCCGTCTGGGAACGGTGGTTCGCCGGGCCGCCGGACGCCGTGGGCGCCTGGGCCGGCCTCGACACCCGACGCCGCGATGTCTGGCTCGGCCTCGTCCGCGATCGGGCCTGCCGGCGAACCCGCCGCGACCGGCCCGCCGGTCACGCCTACGAACTCGACGGCCGGCACGTCACCGACGAACCGGGCCTCTACCTGGCGCTGGGCGAGGCGGTGAACGGGCCGGGCGGCTACTTCGGCGGTTGTCCTAGTGCCCTCGACGACTGCCTGCGCGGCCGCTTCGGCTTCACCGCCCCGGCAACCCTGCTCTGGCGGGACGCCGTGACCGCACGCGAGCGCCTGTCCCGGGCACTGGCCTCGGACGGCCAGTCCTACGACCTGTTCGCCGAGGTCCTCGACATCCTGGCCGAGGGAGGCATGGACGTCACCCTGGCGTGACCGCGGTCCACCCCGCCCGCCACGCCCACGGCGGCACCGGACGCGTGCGCGAGGGCGGTCCCGTCGAAGGCCCCGCGCGACCCTGCCCGGAGTTCCGGGCACCGGGCAGGGCGCGGGCATGAGGGACGGCCGCCGGACCTGGCCAGGTACTCCGACGGCCGTGGCCCCGTCCGTCAGGGGGCGGGGCACTTCGAACGTTATGACACTCCGCGGTCGCTCGACCACCACAGTCGGCCGTCCGGGGGACGGCCGCGTGTCGCGGGCCCCGGCCGGGACTGTCGGACCGCTCCGCTACGATCCGTACTCAGAAGGTCGCGGAGCGGAATGTCCCCTGGTGGGCCACTCCGCCGCCGGCCTGCCGCACGGCCCACGGACGACGACACGAAAGCGGTGATCACCCTGTTCCGGACCCGTTCCAGCCTCGCCGCCGCGGCAGCGCTCGCCGCCGTGGTCCTGGGCACCACCGTGCCCGCCGCGGCCTCCCCCGCCGACGCGGGCGGCGTCGGCGACCAGGTCTTCCCCGCGCTCGGCACCACCGGCTACGACGCGCTCGCCTACGACCTGGACTTCCGCTACCGGCCGGACGACCGGACCGTCGACGCCACGGCGACGCTGACGGCCCGTGCGCTCACCGCACTGCCGACCCTGGAGCTGGACGCGCTCGGCCTGGACGTGCACGCCGTCCGGGTGGACGGGCGGCCGGCCCGGTTCCGGGCGGACGGCGAGAAGCTGACCGTCGTCCCGGCCCGGGCCGTGCGGCGCGGCGCCCTGCTGCGGGTGGAGGTGGCGTACACCGCCGACCCGCGGGCGAGGCTGCCGCACACCGGCTGGGTGCCCACACCGGACGGCTTCGCGGTGGCCGGCCAGCCCGACAGTGCGCACACCGTCTTCCCGTGCAACGACCACCCGGCCGACAAGGCGCGGTTCACCGTCACCGTCACCGCGCCGGACGGCCTGCTCGGCGTCGCCAACGGCCGGCTCACCACCACCGGCCACCCGCGCCCCGGCCTGACCAGCCGGCGCTACGTGTCACGCGAGCCGATGGCCACGGAACTGCTGCAGGTCTCGGTCGGCGACCTCACCGTGCGCGAGCGCCGCGGCCCGCACGGGCTGCCGCTGCGGGACGTCGTCCCGGCCGCCCGCGCCGGGGCCCTGGAGCCCGCCCTCGCGCTCACCCCCGGCCAGCTGGAGTGGGCCGAGCGGCACCTCGGCCCGTTCCCGTTCGAGACGTACGGGCTGCTGCCCGCCAACACCGACGACCCGGCCGCCTTCGACTTCACCGGGCTGGAGACGCAGACCCTCACCCTCTACAAGCCCGGCTTCCTGCTCCAGCCCGAGCCGCAGATCGGCTCGCACATGATGCACGAGCTGGTGCACTCGTGGTTCGGGAACAGCGTCTCCCCGCACCGCTGGGCGGACCTCTGGCTGAACGAGGGCCACGCCGACCTCTACGCACTGATGTACCGCTACGAGCGCGGCTGGCCCGACCCGGCCGGGCACACCACCCTCACCGACCGGATGCGCGACGTCTACGGCAGCGGCGACCAGTGGCGGCACGACTCCGGGCCGGTCGCCGCGCCGACGGCCGCCGACCTCTTCGACAGCCAGCGCTACACCGGGGGCGCGCTGGTGCTGTTCGCGCTGCGCGAGCAGGTCGGAGCCGAGGTCTTCGACCGGATCGAGCGGACCTTCCTCCGGCAGTACCGGTACGGCTCGGCCACCACCGCCGACTACCTGCGCACCGCCTCGCAGGTCTCCGGCACGGACCTCACCGCCTTCCTGACGGACTGGCTGTACGGGACCAGCACCCCGCCGATGCCCGGACACCCGGACTGGACGGTCACCCCGGTCGACTCGTCCGCCCGCCGCCTCGCCGGCGTGC
>NZ_JBEYVJ010000495.1:0-4434 GCF_040643935.1 Kitasatospora sp. NPDC047058
ACCGGCCGGTGCCGATCACTCGTACACAACATGAGTGAAGTTTCAACTGTTCCCGTCGGCGAGGTGACCCGTGTCACATTCGGGCCGGAACGCATACCAGCAGGTGCAGCCGGCGCCGCCAGAGCACGGTGAGCCGGAAGCCGAGCACCCCGGCCAGCGCGAACAGGCCGGTGACCGGGCCGGTGGCGGTCTGGTCGGCGACGGCGGCCGTCCACTGCTCGCCCGCCCGGGAGCCGAGCGCGACCAGCCCGGTGCCGAGCAGGGTGCCCAGCACCTGGCCGACGACCAGCACGCAGAGCATCCGCACCCACCCGAACCGGCGCTCGGCGGGCACACCGAACAGGAGCAGCAGCACGCTGGTGAACACGTACGAGCCCACGCCGGGGCACCAGAGCAGCGAGGTGAACGGCGTCCACCAGCGCCCCTCGGCGAGGGTGGGCAGGCCGATGCCGACCTCCGCCAGCAGCTCCCGGGAGGGGCCGTGGGCCAGGCTGCCGCTCGCCCCGCCGACCGCCCAGAGGAGGGCGAGCAGGGTGAGCGTCAGCGGCGCGGCGCGCAGCCGGGCGGCGATCCCGGTGGCGGCAGGTCGGCCGGGCAGCGGGCACGGCTCGCCGGCCTCCTGCACCGCGGCGGGCTCGCGGACCGGCGGCGGGCCGAGCCGGATCACCGGATCAGTCCGGTCTGCTGGGCCAGCCAGGGCAGCTGGTCGACGATGCCGGGCCGGAAGATGACCCAGCCGTGCCCGCCCGGCATCAGGTCGAACTTGGCCTTCATCCCGGCGGCCAGGGCCGCCTGGTAGACCTTCTCCTGCTGCCCCCGGAACTCGTCGTCGGTCTTGCCGACCACGATGGCGCCGGCGGTGTCCGGGAACTTCCTGCGGGCCATCACGGTCAGCGGGTCGACGGCCTCGAAGGCCGCGTCGTCCCCGTCGAAGGCGGCCGCGACGGTCTGCGCCCGGGTGCCGAGGGTGGGCTCCTCCTGGCCGGACATGTCGAGGAACGAGCCGTAGACGTCGGGCGCGTTGACGGCGAGCTGCAGGGCGCAGGTGCCGCCCATCGAGGCGCCGCCGATCGACCAGGAGCCCCGCCCCTTGGCGGCCTGGAGGTTCTGGTGGACCCAGGCCGGGACGTCCTCGGCCAGGTACGTCTGCACCCTGGCGATCTTCGAGTCGAAGCAGAGCGTGTTGTTCCAGGTGGAGCCGAGCTGGTCGGGCATCACCACGATCGGGGCCAGGCCCTGGTGCTTCGCGGCGAACGCGTCCAGCGTCTCGTTCAGCTGGGCGGTGTTCACCCAGTCCTCGGGCACGCCGGGCTGGCCGCCGAGGAGGACGACGACCGGCAGCAGCGGCCGGGGGCTGGCCTGGTAGGCGGGCGGCAGGTAGACGTAGCCGTCGCGGGCCTTGAAGCCGGACTTGGTCCCGGGGATGGGGGTCTTGGAGACCGTCCCCTTCGCCGGCAGCCCGGGCGGGGCGTGCCAGACGTCCTCCAGCACCTGGCCGGGCGGCGGGCTTATCGTCTTCGTGTCCTTGCCGGTGGTCAGCTGCTGGGTCTTCGAGAGGAACGGCGCCAGCATCACGCGGCCGCTGGGGTACTGCTCGAAGCCGCGGTTGACCTGCGAGGAGGACATCAGCAGGACGAGCGCGGCGCCGCCGAACGCGAACAGCTTCCGGCGGGCTCCGGGCAGCCGGGGCGCCCGGAACCCGGCCAGGCAGAGGCCGAGGACCGCGGTGGCGATCCACCAGGTGACGTAGCGGGGCAGCCCCTCGGGGAAGGGGTGCCACCAGTCGTCGACGACGATCCCGAGCAGCTTGGTCAGCACGGCGGCGAGCAGCAGCGCGGCGGGCAGCCGGCGGCTCCACCACGTCCGGCCGCGGGAGACCGCGAGGGCGATCAGCGCGCCCCAGCCGGCCGCGAGCACGGCGTAGGGGATCGGGCCGTGGATCAGCGACCAGTCGATCGGGTTCCAGGTCAGGGCAAGGGAGGTGGAGGTCATACGTTCTTCCCCGGCCGGGTGGTGTCGGCCAGGAAGCCGTAGGCGACCACGTTCCCCTGGTAGCCGCTCTCCTCGCTGTACCCGCCGCCGCAGGTGATCACCCGGAGCTGGGCGTCGGCGGCCTGGCGGTACACCCGGTCGTCCGGGAAGTCCTTTCGGTCGTGCACTTCGATGGCGTAGAGCTGGTAGACGGCGGTGGCGCCGTCCTCACGGGCGATCTCGATCCGATCGCCGCGATGCAGGGCCCCCAGATGATAGAAGACGGCCGGTCCGTTCCGGTTGTCGACGTGCCCGGCGATGATCGCGGTGCCGCGCTGCCCGGGGGTGGCGCCGCCGCGGTACCAGCCGGCCAGGTTCCGGTCGGCCTCCGGGGGCGTCTGGAGGTGGCCGTCGCCGTCCAGACCCAGGCTGGTGACCGGTGCGTCGAGCTTCACGGCGGGGATCCTGATCCGGGTCGGGGCGGAGGGTCCCAGCGGGGGGACGACGGAGACGGGGGCGAAGCCGGAGAGGGCCTGTCCGGAGGCCGGGGCCGGGGGCAGTTCGAGCCTGCCGCCCTGGTTCACCAGCCAGGCCCCGAGGACGAGCGCGGCGCTGACCGCCAGGGTGCCCGGCCACGGGCTCCTGCTCTGTTGGGCGCCCACCCGGCGCTCCCCTCTGCTGACAACGTGCTCGTTCCTGGGAGTTTCCTGGGAACAATTGAACCGGATCGGACTTTAAGGCACATCAATACGATGGTCGTACCGACACCCGCCGTTCGGCAGGGTCGTGGGCCCGGGACGTGCTCCGAGTAGGCGGGCGACCACCCAGAGGGAGCAGTGCCACCGAAACGATCACCCCGATGGCGTCCGCATGAGCATCGACAACGTCGGACGCCTGTCCGGTTGCACCAATCGGGCGATCGGTTCGGACCGTCCGTGGTTCACCACTGACCGATCGTGCCCACATGCCATGCTGACCCCGTTCACAGGTCTATCACCGCACTTGTCCGACCGGACGTGCGTCCGCATCCTCCCATCCGGATGCGTCGTCTGCGTGTCCGCACGGCTTCCGCACGCCTTACGAACGGAGTGACATGGACGCTCTCTCCCGCCGCACCCTACTGGCCGCCGGTGCCGCGACCGCAGCCACCCTGGCGGCCGGCTGCGGCGGAAACGGCGGCTCCGGCGGCGGGCAGGCGGCGGCGCCGGCCCCGGTACCGGCGGACCAGGCCGGATCCGGCGTCCCGAGGCCCCCCGCCACCCTGATCGGCGACGGCTCCACCTCGGACACCGGCCCGCAGCCCCACCAGCCCACCGCCGAGCCGCTGAAGCCCGGCGAGCGCCCGCCGCAGTTCGTGGTCTTCTCCTGGGACGGCGCCGGAGAGCTGGACAACGGCCTGTTCGGGCGGTTCCGGCGGCTCGCGCGGGAGCACGACGCCTCGATGACCTTCTTCCTGAGCGGCCTCTACCTGCTGCCCGAGTCCAAGAAGGACCTCTACCGCCCGCCGCAGCACAAGACCGGCGCCTCGGACATCGGGTACCTGAGCGACCGGCACATCCACGACACGCTGGAGAACCTGCACGCGGCCTGGCTGGAGGGGCACGAGATCGGCACCCACTTCAACGGGCACTTCTGCGGCGCCACCGGCGTCGGCAGGTGGTCGCCCGAGGAGTGGGACAGCGAGATCGAGCAGGCGATGGACTTCGTCATGAACTGGCGGACCAACACCGGCTTCACCGACCTGCCGCCGCTGCCCTTCGACTACCGCAAGGAGCTGATCGGCAGCCGCACCCCCTGCCTGGAGGGCCAGCGCAACCTGCTGCCGGCCGCCGCCAGGCGCGGCTGGCGGTACGACAGCAGCGGCAGCGGCACCCAGGTCTGGCCGCAGAAGATCCAGGGCGGCGCGCTCTGGGACCTCCCGCTGCAGTCCATCCCCTTCCCCGGGCACACCTTCCAGGTGCTGTCGATGGACTACAACATCATGTTCAACCAGTCCGGCAGCAACACCAAGGCCGACCCCGCCCTCCACCCCGCGTACCAGGCGCAGGCGCGGGACTCCTACCTGATGGGCTTCGAGCGGGCGTACACCACCAACCGGGCGCCGTACATCATCGGCAACCACTTCGAGCAGTGGAACGGCGGCATCTACATGAACGCCGTCGAGGACGCGCTCAAGGCCATCGCCGGGCGGCCCGGGGTCCGGCTGGTCTCCTTCCGCCAGCTGGTGAACTGGCTGGACGCGCAGGACCCGGCGGTGATGCGCAAGCTGCAGGGCCTCGCCCCCGGCCAGGCCCCGGCCGGGGGCTGGGAGACCTTCCTCGGCTCCCCCGCCCAGGCCGCCGGTTCCGCCCCGGCCGCCGCCGGTTCCGCCCCGGCCGACCCCGGTGTCCCCGCCGGGGGCAAGTGACCGTCAGCCCTTCCGCACCCGGCCGGACACCAGCGCGCCCAGCAGCGCCACCCCGG
>NZ_JBEYVJ010000496.1:0-4421 GCF_040643935.1 Kitasatospora sp. NPDC047058
GACGTTCCGCAACAGCAGACCTGGCCGGAGCAGTCCCCGGCTGCGGCCGGCTGGCAGGCCCCCGGCACCGACCAGTACGCGGCCGCGCAGCAGCCTGCCGGCCGCCGGACCGGCCGGTGCACCGGTCCGCACGCCCGCGCCGTTCGGCCTGGTCGCCGAACTCACCCACCGCTGCCCGCTGCAGTGCACCTACTGCGCCAACCCCGTCGAACTCACCCGCCACCACGACGAGTTGGACACCGACCAGTGGCTGCGCCTGCTCGACCAGGCGCGCGGGCTGGGCGTCCTCCAGGTGCACCTCACCGGCGGCGAGCCGCTGCTCCGCCGGGACCTCACCGCCCTCGTCCGCCACGCCCACCACCTGGGCCTCTACACCAACCTGATCACCAGCGGCCTCCCGCTGGACGGCGCCCGCGCGGCCCAACTCGCCGACGCCGGGCTGGACCACGTCCAACTCTCCCTCCAGGACGCCGACCTGCGCCGCGCCGACGCGGTGGCCGGCCTCGCCGCGCACGAGCGCAAGCTCGCCGCGGCCGCGCTGCTGACCGGCGCGGGCCTGCCGCTGACCGTCAACGCCGTGCTGCACCGCGGCAACGTGGCCCGGCTCGGCGCCCTCGCCGACCTGGCGGTCGCCCTGGGCGCCGACCGGGTCGAGCTGGCACACACCCAGTACTACGGCTGGGCCTGGCGCAACCGGGCCCACCTCGCGCCGAGCGAGGAACAGGTCCGCCAGGCCGAACGGGACGTGGCCGCCGCCCGCGAACGGCACGGCGACCGGATCGAGATCACGCACGTCGCCGCCGACCACCACGGGGGCACCGTCAAGCCCTGCATGGACGGCTGGGGGCGGCGCCAACTGGTGGTCGCGCCCGACGGCACCGTGCTGCCCTGCCTGGCCGCGGCCCAACTGCCCGGCCTGCCGCTGCCGAACGCCGTCACCGACGGCCTGGCCGCGAGCTGGCACGACTCGCCGGCGTTCAACCGGTACCGGGGCACCGACTGGATGCCGGAACCCTGCCGCAGCTGCGCGCTGCGCGAGCTGGACCACGGCGGCTGCCGGTGCCAGGCCTACCAGCTCACCGGCGACGCCGGCGCCACCGACCCGGCCTGCCGGTTCTCCCCGCACCACCACCTGGTCGCCGGGCCGCTCCCCGCGGACGGCCCGGCCCCCGCCCCCCGGAGAATGCGTTGAAGATCCGGATCCTCGGCACGGCCGCCGGCGGCGGGCTGCCGCAGTGGAACTGCGGCTGCGCGGGCTGCGCCACCGCCCGCCGCACCGGCGCCGCCCGCACCCAGGACTGCCTGGCGGTCAGCGCGGACGGCACCGCCTGGTACCTGGTCAACGCCTCGCCCGACCTGCGCGGCCAACTGCTCGCCACCCCCGAACTCGCCCCCGCCCCGGGCACCCGGGACACCCCGCTCCGCGGCGTCCTGCTGACCAGCGCCGAACTCGACCACACCCTGGGCCTGCTGACCCTGCGGGAGGCGGCCGAGCTGACCGTGCACGCCACCCTGCCGGTCCGCTACGCGCTCCACTCGGCCTTCCCGGCCGGCCCGCTGCTCGCGCCGTACACCAAGGCCGGCTGGCAGACCCTCGCCCCCGGCCGGGCCGTCGAGCTGGCCGGCGGGCTGCGCGCCGAGCCGCTGGCGCTCGGCGGCAAACTCCCCCGCTACGCGGCCGACCTGCCCGGCGAGGGCTGGGAGGGCCGGACGGACTGGGTCTGCGGCTTCCGGTTCAGCACGGCCGACGGCCGGGCGAGCGCGGTGTACGCGCCGGGGCTGGCCGCGTGGACGCCGGAGCTGGACCGCGCGGTGGCCGGTGCCGGTGTGGTGGTCCTGGACGGCACCTTCAGCACCGACGACGAACTCGCCGGGCACACCGGCGGCGCCCGCTCCTCCCGCGGCATGGGCCACCTCGCCGTCCGCGACTCGCTCCCGCACCTGGCCCGCCACCCCGGCCCGCGCTACCTCTACACCCACCTCAACAACACCAACCCGCTGGCCCACCCCGGCTCCCCCGGCACCGAGGCCCTCGCCCGGGCCCTGGCGGCGGCGGGCGCGGCCGTCGCCGAGGACGGCATGCTCATCGAGCTCTGACGCCCCAACCCCACCCGCCACCTGCGCGTTCGTCAGCTGCGCGTTCATCCACCCGTGGCGCCCGGGACACCCACCGCTCACCGCCGTCCCGTCAGATCGTCGTGATACTAATCGTCCCGGGAACGGGAACTGTCATGCACCGTCAGGCACGATGCCGGCAGTCCGTCCGTTCCCAGAGGGTCCGGGACGGTCACGGGGAGGGGCACGGCATGACGGCAGGGCAGGGCAACGCCGCACGGCGCGACGCAGGGCGGACGACGCGCCGGATACGGCTGGGCAAGCGGGTCACCGGGACGGCCGCCGCGTTCACCGCGCTGGCCGCGCTGACCGGCTCCCAGGTCACCGGCCTCGGGCTCTCCCCGGCCGCGGCGGCCGGCCCGCTGCCGCCGCCCACCGACCCGGTCGTCCCCGTCTCCGTCTCCACCGCCCTGCCCGGCCTCACCCTGCCGGGCGGCGCGCTGCCGACGCTGGCCAACACGCCCGGCGGCACCGGCACCCCGGTAGACGGCGGCGCCCCCGTCCCGCTGCCGCAGCCGCCGGCCGGCGGCCTGCCCGGGGACCCGTCCGCGGGGCCGTTCCGCACCGGGCCCGCCCTGCCCGAGACCGTCTTCGCCGCCTACCGCAAGGCCGAGACGGCCCTGGCCCAGCGCTCGCCCGGCTGCCACCTGCCGTGGCAGCTGCTCGCCGCGATCGGCGAGGTCGAGTCCGGCCAGGCCGGCCGCGGCGCGGTGGACGCCGCCGGGACGACGTACCGGCCGATCCTCGGCCCGGTGCTCGACGGCAAGGGCTTCGCGGCGATCGGCGACACCGACGGCGGCCGCTACGACGGCGACCGCGTCTGGGACCGCGCGGTCGGCCCGATGCAGTTCATCCCCTCCACCTGGGCCTCCTGGGGCGTCGACGCCAACGGCGACGGCCAGGCCGACCCGAACAACATCTTCGACGCCGCGGAGGCCGCCGGCCGCTACCTCTGCGCGGGCGGCCGCAACCTCGCCGACCCGGCCCAGCTGGACCGGGCCGTCCTCGGCTACAACAACTCGGGCGAGTACCTGCGGACCGTCAGGAACTGGATGGCCCACTTCGGCTCCGGCACCACGACCACCACCCCGGACCGGCCGGCCCCCGCGGCCACCACCCCGCCCACGACGCCCGCCGCCTCCGCCACGCCGGCCGCACCGGCTCCCGCGCCGTCCCCGTCCGGCACGCCGAGCGCGACGCCCACCGCCACCTCCGTGCCGTCCCCGTCGGCCACCCCGACGCCCACGGCCACGGCCACGCCCGGCGCGACGCCCACGGCCACGCCGAGCGGCACCCCGAGCACGACACCCAGCGCCACGCCGACCGGCACGCCCACCGCGACGCCCACCGGCTGCCCGGTGCCCACCTCCACGCCGTCCCCGACGGCCACCCCGAGCGCGACGGCCTCCCCCTCCGCCACGCCCACCGCCACGCCGACCGGCCCCGGCTGCCCGGCCCCGGCGCCCACGACCTCCGCCACGGCCACCCCGTCGGCCCCGTCGCCCTCGGCGACCCTCTCGCCGTCCGCGGCCCCGTCACCCTCCGCGCACTGAGACCACGAGCGGTGGGGATCCGGGCCCCCGGATCCCCACCACCGCATGCTCACCACCCCATCAGGTCCATGAGTCGCGAGACCAATTCCTGCCCCGCCGCGCCGGCCAGGCTTGTCAGCACCGCGCCGACCAACGTCAGGCCCTCACCACGAGTGAGACGGAACCTTTTCACCACGGCCTCCCCTGAGCCCGCCGGACGGCGGTCACCACCCGGTCGACCTCCAGCTTCCGCACCGTCCGGAGCGGTCCGACGAGCCCCGACGAGCCGCCCTCACACCGCACCGGAGGACCGACCGGCCCGGAACGGATCGCCTCTCCCCGCGACAGCGTCCGACGAGTTCCGACGAGTCACCGCCACTTCGACCGTCACCACCCGGAACGCATCTGGCACGCCCTAGACTTGGGCGACAGCGAGGTTCGGGGGAGGCCGAGCGTGGCACTTCGGATGGTCAAGGCTCCGGACGGCCGCGAACTCGCCGTCGAGACCGCGGGCGACCCACGCGGTCGGCCGATCGTCCTGATGCACGGAACGCCCGGCAGCCGGGTCGGCCCGCTGCCGCGCGCCACCGTGCTCTACCGCCTGGGGATCCGGCTGGTCTCCTTCGACCGGCCCGGCTACGGCGACTCCACCCGTCTGCCGGGCCGCCGGGTGAGCGCGGCCGCGGCCGACGTCCGGACCATCGCGGACGAGCTCGGGCTGGACCGCTTCGCGGTGCTCGGGCGCTCCGGCGGCGGCCCGCACGCGCTGGCCTG
>NZ_JBEYVJ010000497.1:0-4406 GCF_040643935.1 Kitasatospora sp. NPDC047058
GGCGCAGGCGGGCGGCCCGGGCCGGGGGCGAGGGCGGCGGGCGGGCGGTCCGGGAGGCCGTGGACCCCCGGCCGCGGGTTCACCCGGACGGGGGAACCGGTCCGGTCCGCACCCCTGATCCGCCCGCCCGCGGAGCGGGCCGGGCGAGCCACGGCCGTAGGCTGTTTGTGACGGTTCTCACCCAAGACGGGCCGGTCCCGGGCGAAACACTCCCGTCGTCCGGGGATAACCTGCCAGACGGACGTGACGCGCGTGTTGATTGACGTGTGCGCCCGTGGCTGTGTGGGCCGCAAGGCCGTACCTCTGCGTACCCGCACCGCCCCGACGACCCGCAGCGAAGATCCTGCCGTGGCACGCTCGTAGAGACACAATCCGCGACCACGAACAAGGACAAACACGTGGACCTGTTCGAGTACCAGGCGAGGGACCTCTTCGCCAAGCACGGCGTGCCCGTGCTTGACGGCGATGTCATCGAGACCCCCGAAGCGGCTCGCGCCATCGCCGAGCGCTTCGGCGGCCGTGCCGTCGTCAAGGCTCAGGTGAAGGTGGGTGGCCGAGGCAAGGCCGGTGGCGTGAAGCTCGCCGCCGACCCGGCGGACGCCGTCGCCAAGGCCGAGCAGATCCTCGGCATGGACATCAAGGGCCACACCGTTCACAAGGTGATGCTGGCCCAGACCGCGGACATCAAGGACGAGTACTACGTCTCGTTCCTGCTGGACCGCACCAACCGCACCTTCCTGGCCATGGCCAGCGTCGAGGGCGGCGTGGAGATCGAGGTCGTCGCCGAGCAGAACCCCGACGCGCTCGCGAAGATCCCGGTCGACGCCAACGAGGGCTGCACCCCGGAGAAGGCCGCCGAGATCGTCGCCGCGGCGAAGTTCCCGGCCGAGATCGCCGACCAGGTCGCCGAGGTCCTGCAGAAGCTGTGGAAGGTCTTCATCGCCGAGGACGCCCTCCTCGTCGAGGTCAACCCGCTGATCAAGTCCGGCGAGGGCAAGATCATCGCGCTTGACGGCAAGGTCTCCCTGGACGAGAACGCCGAGTTCCGCCAGCCCGAGCACGAGGCGCTCGAGGACAAGGCCGCGGCCAACCCGCTGGAGGCCGCCGCCAAGGCCAAGGGCCTGAACTACGTCAAGCTCGAAGGCCAGGTCGGCATCATCGGCAACGGCGCGGGCCTCGTCATGAGCACCCTCGACGTCGTCGCCTACGCCGGTGAGAAGCACGGCGGCGTCAAGCCCGCCAACTTCCTCGACATCGGCGGCGGCGCGTCCGCCGAGGTGATGGCCAACGGCCTCGAGATCATCCTCGGCGACGAGGACGTCAAGGCCGTCTTCGTCAACGTCTTCGGTGGCATCACCGCGTGCGACGCCGTCGCGAACGGCATCGTGCAGGCGCTGGCCCTGCTCGAGTCGAAGGGCGAGGCGGTCACCAAGCCGCTGGTCGTCCGCCTCGACGGCAACAACGCCGAGCTTGGGCGTCAGATCCTGACCGACGCCAACCACCCGCTGGTCGAGCAGGTGGACACCATGGACGGTGCGGCCGACCGCGCCGCCGAGCTGGCCAACAAGTAAGGAAGGGGACTTTCACACCATGGCTATCTTCCTTACCAAGGACAGCAAGGTCATCGTCCAGGGCATGACCGGCTCCGAGGGCATGAAGCACACCCGCCGCATGCTCGCCTCCGGCACCCAGATCGTCGGCGGCGTGAACCCGCGCAAGGCCGGCACCACGGTCGACGTCGACGGCACCGAGGTGCCCGTCTTCGGCTCCGTCGCCGAGGCCATGGAGAAGACCGGTGCCGACGTCACCGTCATCTTCGTGCCGCCGAAGTTCACCAAGGACGCCGTCGTCGAGGCCATCGACGCCGAGATCGGCCTGGCCGTCGTCATCACCGAGGGCGTCCCGGTGCACGACACCGCCGCCTTCTGGGCGTACGCGGGCTCGAAGGGCAACAAGACCCGGATCATCGGCCCGAACTGCCCCGGCCTGATCAGCCCCGGACAGTCGAACGCCGGCATCATCCCGGCCGACATCACCAGCTCCGGCAAGATCGGTCTGGTCTCGAAGTCCGGCACCCTGACCTACCAGCTCATGTACGAGCTGCGCGACATCGGCTTCTCCTCGGCCGTGGGCATCGGCGGTGACCCGGTCATCGGCACCACCCACATCGACGCCCTCAAGGCGTTCCAGGAGGACCCGGAGACCGAGCTCATCGTCATGATCGGTGAGATCGGCGGCGACGCCGAGGAGCGTGCCGCGGCCTACATCGCCGAGCACGTCACCAAGCCGGTCGTCGGCTACGTCGCGGGCTTCACCGCCCCGGAGGGCAAGACCATGGGCCACGCCGGCGCCATCGTCTCCGGCTCCTCGGGCACCGCCCAGGCGAAGAAGGAGGCCCTCGAGGCCGCCGGTGTCAAGGTCGGCAAGACGCCGTCCGAGACCGCCCGCCTGGCGCGCGAGCTGATCGGCTGACGCCACCCGCTCGTCGAGCGCCCCCGTCCGGACCTCCGGGCGGGGGCGCTCGCGTTTCCCGGGCCCTCAGTTGTCCGTCGCGCAGGGGTGCAGGGCCCAGCGGGTGCAGGACAGCGGACCGGTCGCGGCCGGGCCGGGCGGCGGCAGCGCCGCGTCGGCGTGCCCGGCGCCCGGCAGCTCCCCCGGACGGGCGGGCCGGGGCGGCGGCGGGTCCAGCACGACCGCCTCGACGCCCGGCGCCGGACTGCACCAGAGGCTGCGCACCCCCGTCGGCGGCGCCTCCGGCGGCGCGGGGACGGCGCCGTACGCGGTCGCGCCGCAGAGGGCCGGGGCCGGGGCCTCCGCGGGCTGCCGGAACAGCGCGCCGGGCCCGCCCCCGGCCAGCGTCGCCACCGCGGCCCCCGCGACCGCCACCGTGATCAGCGCCGCCGCCCCGGTCCTGGTCGCGTCGGCCAGCCCGTACCGGGCGCGCAGCAGCGGCACCGGCGCCCGGTGCGGCTGCGGGCAGCCGCGGACGGCCGCCCGGTGCAGCAGCCCGCTCAGCCGGTCCGCGAAGCCGTCCGCCGCCGGGTCCGGCCCGGTCAGCTCCGGCACCCACTGCGCCAGCGCCGTCCGGGCCGCCCAGACCCGGCCCTCCGCGGCCGCCAGGGTCGACTCCACCTCGACCGCCACCGCGGCGGCGGGCAGCCCCAGGCCGTCGTGCAGCACGAGCGCCCGGCGCTGCGGGCGGGACAGCCGCTTGAGCGCCTTGAGCAGCGCGCGGTCGCGGTCGGTGAGCCGGTCGTGGTCCGGCAGCACCGCCTGCGACTCGTCGGCCGGGCGCACCTTGATCCGGCGGTGCGGCAGCCGCCAGACGTGCGCCCGGCGCGGCCCGCCCCGGTGCCAGGGCGACAGCGCCGCCTCGCACGCCCGGGCCCGTACCCAGCCCTCCGGGTCCGGCCCGGCGGCGACCTCGTCCCAGCGCCGCTGCGCCTCGCCGAACGCCCGCCGGACGCAGTGCACGGCGCGGTGCTTGCAGGCGGTGAGGAGGAAGACCTGCTGCACGAGGCGGGTGTGGGCGGCCTCGTACAGCTCCTCGAAGGCGGGAGCGCCCGCCGGGGCGGGTTCCTTCCGGCGCGCGCCGTCGCCCGGGCGCCCGTCCTGCGGTGGCGGTGCGGCGGTTGGTGCGGCGATCGGCGATGCGGCGGGTGGTGCGGCGGGCGGTGTGGCGGGGGTCCGGGCCTCGGGGCGTTCCCCGGCCGGCGGAGCAGCGGCTTCGGCCCGGGCTTCGGCCCGGGCCTCGGCCTCGGCGCGGCCGGGCGCGGGAGCCGGCTTCGCGTGCTTCGGCCGGCGGCGGTCGCGCGGTGCGTCGACGGGCACCGCGGCCTCGGGTCGGCCCGGTGCGTCGGCCGCGGCGGTTCCGGGGGGTCCGTCCGGGGGCTCCGGCACCTCGCGGGGCGGACGGGCGTGGCGGGCCCCGGTGGTGTCGGGTACCGGGGCGGCCGCGGTCCTCCGGCGCTGCTCGGACCGGCCCGGCTGCGCGGGCCCGGGCCGGGGGTTGCGGCCGCCGCCACGCGCCGGATCGGCCGGGGGCTTCGGCGTGCCGGGGCGGGCGGTGCGCGGTCCGGTCGTGGCGGCGGTGTCCGGGGCGGTGTCCGCGGTGGCGTTCGGGGCGGCCTGAGCGGGGTTCAGCAGGTCGGCGAAGGCGGTGATCTCGGCGCGGGTCCGGGCACCGAGCTTGCGCAGGGCCCGGTGCTGGTAGCGGCGCGCGGTGGTGGGGGTGACGCCGAGTGCGGCCGCCGACTCGTCGAGCTCCCGGCCGGCCGCCAGGTGTGCCAGGGCCTGGGCTTCACGCGGCGTCAGCTCCCGGATCAGCCGGGCCGCCTCCTCCCGGCCGGCGGCGGGCGTGGCGGGCGCGACCGGCGCGGCAGGGCCGGTGGACGCGGCGGGCCCGG
>NZ_JBEYVJ010000498.1:0-4399 GCF_040643935.1 Kitasatospora sp. NPDC047058
GCGATGGTGGAGTCGATCCACGAGGACACCGTGGACTTCGGCCCGAACTACGACGGCAGTGAGCAGGAGCCGTTGGCGCTGCCGGCGGCGTTTCCGAACCTGCTGGTGAACGGGGCGACGGGGATCGCGGTCGGGATGGCGACCAACATGCCGCCGCACAACCTGTCCGAGGTGGTGGCGGCGGCCCGGCACCTGATCAAGCACCCGAACGCGGACCTGGAAACGCTGATGCGGTTCGTCCCCGGGCCGGACCTGCCGACGGGTGGCCGGATCGTGGGCCTGTCGGGGATCCGGGACGCGTACGAGTCGGGGCGCGGCACGTTCAAGATCCGGGCGACGACGACGGTGGAGGCGGTGACGGCCCGCCGCAAGGGGATCGTGGTCACCGAGCTGCCGTACAACGTGGGTCCGGAGAAGGTGATCGCGAAGATCAAGGACCTGGTCAACGCGAAGAAGCTGCAGGGCATCGCGGACGTCAAGGACCTCACGGACCGCGAGCACGGGCTGCGGCTGGTGATCGAGGTGAAGAACGGCTTCGTGCCGGAGGCGTTGCTGGAGCAGCTGTACAAGCTGACGCCGATGGAGGAGACCTTCGGCATCAACAACGTGGCGCTGGTGGACGGTCAGCCGCTGACGCTGGGGCTGAAGGAGCTGCTGGAGGTCTACGTCGACCACCGCTTCAACGTGGTGCGCCGGCGCAGCGACTTCCGCCGGCGCAAGCGTCAGGAGCGGCTGCACCTGGTCGAGGGTCTGCTGGTGGCGCTGGTCGACATCGACGAGGTCATCGCGATCATCCGGTCGAGCGACAACGCGGCGCAGGCGAAGGAGCGCCTGATGGAGCGCTTCGCGCTGTCGGAGACGCAGACGGCGTACATCCTGGACACTCCGCTGCGGCGGCTGACCCGGTTCGACCGGGTGGAGCTGGAGCAGGAGCAGGCGAAGCTGACGGCCGAGATCGCGGAGCTGACGGAGATCCTGGAGTCGGACGCCAGGCTGCGCAGTGTGGTGTCGGGCGAGCTGGGTGCGGTGGCGAAGCAGTTCGGCACGGAGCGGCGGACGGTGCTGCTGGAGGCGGGCGCGGTGCCGTCGGCGTCGCTGGCGGTGCCGTTGGAGGTGGCGGACGATCCGTGCCGGGTGCTGCTGTCGTCGACGGGTCTGCTGGCGCGGACGGCGGACGGTGAGCCGTTCGAGCTGTCGGAGAAGCGGGCGAAGCACGATGTGATCGTGTCGGCGGTGCCGGCCACGGCGCGGGCGGACGTGGGTGTGGTGACGTCGGCGGGCCGGGTGCTGCGGCTGCCGGTGATCGATCTGCCGGCGCTGCCGCCGACGCCGTCGCCGACGTTGGCGGGCGGGGCCGCGGTGGGCGAGTTCCTGCGGCTGGAGGCGGGTGAGCGGGTGCTGGCGCTGACGACGCTGGACGAGTCCTCGCCGGGTCTGGCGCTGGGTACGGTGCAGGGCGTGGTCAAGCGGGTGGTGCCGGAGTGGCCCGCGAACAAGGACGAGTTCGAGGTGATCGCGCTCAAGGACGGGGACGAGCTGGTGGGCGCGGTGGAGCTGCGGACCGGCGAGGAGGACCTGGTCTTCATCGCGTCGGACGCGCAGCTGCTGCGGTACCCGGCGGGTCAGGTGCGTCCGCAGGGCCGTCCGGCGGGTGGCATGGCCGGTATCAAGCTGTCGGAGGGTGCGCGGGTGCTGTCGTTCACGGCGGTGGATCCGGCGTCGGACGCGGTGGTGGTCTCGGTGGCCGGTGCGGCGGGGACGCTGACGGGCGAGGAGCAGGCGTCGTGGAAGGTGACGCCGTTCGAGCAGTACCCGCGCAAGGGGCGGGCGACGGGCGGTGTCCGGTGCCAGCGGTTCCTGCGGGGTGAGGACGGGCTCGTGTTCGCGTGGGCCGGTGCGGCTCCCGCCCGGGCGGCGACGGCGAAGGGCGCGCCGGTGGACCTGCCGGAGCGTGACCCGCGCCGGGACGGTTCGGGTACCCCGGTGACGACGCCGGTGGCGGTGGTGGCCGGTCCGGCGTAGCGGGGCCGGAGGGGGTTTTGCCTGCGGCGGGGCACCGGTCGGTGTCCCGCTGCGGGCGTTTCCGGTACGGGTAGCCTTGCCTGCGTGAGCACCTGTGCGACCTTGTCGCGTGAACTGTCGGAGCCGTTGGCCGCCACGGCGGCGACCGCCACCACCTGGCTGCTGGTCGAGCAGAACGGGCCATGGGGGGCGAAGGCGCTCGGCGAGAGCCATCTGGACGCGGCGGTGGGGCGGGCGCTGGAGTCGGCCGTGGCGGGGACGGGCGTGCGGGTGGCGTTGATCCGGCGGCCGGGGCGGCATGCGGACTGTCTGCCGTCGGCGCGGCGCGAGGTGATCGTGGCGCACACGGTGCCGGGCCGGGGCTGGGTGCGGCGGGCGGGGGTGGCGGATCCGGCGGAGCTGCTGGGGCTGGACTTCGCGGCGCTGGGCGGCGGTGAGCACGGCGGCTTCGGGGTGGAGCAGGTCGGCGGGCCGGTGGCGCTGGTGTGCACGAACGGGCGGCGGGACCGCTGTTGTGCGCTGCTGGGCCGGCCGTTGGCGGCGGAGCTGGCGGCGGCCGGGCACAGCGAGGTGTGGGAGGTGACGCACCTGGGCGGGCACCGCTTCTCCCCGACGATGCTGGTGCTGCCGTACGGCTACGCGTACGGGCGGCTGACGGCGGAGAGCGCCAAGGAGGTGCTGGCGGCGACGGCGGCCGGGCACGTGGTGCCGGAGTGGTCGCGGGGCTGTTCGGGTTGGGAGCGTCCGGGCCAGGCGGCCGAGCACGCGGTACGGGTGGCGACCGGGGAGACCGGGGTGGACGTGTTGACGCTGGTCCAGCGGCCGGCCGGGGAGGGGCGTTGGCTGGTGGCGGTCCGTCACCGGGACGGCCGTTCCTGGGACGTCGAGGTGGTCGAGGGCGCCAGTGAGCCGGCGCGGCCGGAGAGCTGCGGCAAGGCGGCGGGCACGCCGTCGCGGATGGACGCCGTGGCGGTCCGGGAGCTGTGACGGTCCGGGAGCTGTGACGGCCCCGCGCCCGTGGGGGTGGGCGCGGGACCGTCGGGCACCGGGCGGTGGGCGGGGCCGCGCCCGCTGTCCGTGGGAGGGCGCGGGGCCGTACCGTCCGGGGCCGGCTCAGCCGGTGGTGGCCTTGGTGACGAACTCGGTGGTGTAGGTGCGGGCGAGGTCGATGGTGCCTTCCTTGCCCTTGACGTCGGGGTGGAAGGCGGCGAGGACGGCGAGGACGGTCCTGGGCCCGTCGGCGGGCATCACGCCGTCGGTGGTGAACATCGGCAGGGTGGCCTTGATCGCGGCCGCGTACTGTTCGGCGCCGCCCTGCGCGTAGTCGGCGGGCATCTTGGCGGCGATCTCCCCGGGGGTGTGGGTGGACATCCAGCCGAGGGTCTTCACGAAGGCGTTGGCGAGCTTCTGGGTGGTGTCCTTGTTCTTCTCCACCCAGTCGGTGTTCATGTAGAGCGAGGACGAGGGGTAGAGCCCGCCGAGGGCGTCGCGGGAGCCCTGCGGGGTGCGCATGTCGTAGAGGATCTTGCCGAGGCCCTTGTCGAGGACGTTGGCGACGGTCGGGTCGGTGGTCATGCCGGCGTCGATGCTGCCCTGTTGGAGGGCGGCGATGAAGGTCTGGCCGGCGCCGACCGCGATGGGGCTGAACTCGCTCACCGGGGTGCCGTTCTTGACGGCGAGGTACTTGGTGAGGAAGTCGGTGGAGGATCCGATGCTGGTGACGCCGAGCTTCCTGCCCTTGAAGTCGGCGCCGGACCTGATGGCGTCGGCCTGCTTGGCGGAGACGATCTCGACCTCCCCGGGGGCCTGGGAGAACTGGACCACGGATTCGACGTTCTTGCCCTTGGCCTGGAGGTCGATGGTGTGATCGTAGAAGCCGACGGCGCCCTGGACGTCGCCGGCCAGCAGGGCGGTGGTGGCGTTGACGCCGGCCGGTTCGCTCATCAGCTCGACGTTGACGCCGGCGTCGGCGAAGTACCCGAGCCGCTGGGTGAGCATGGCGGGCAGGTAGATGACCTTGTCCAGGCCGCCGACCATGATCTTGACCTTGGGTCCGTCGACCTGCGGGCCGGCGGGGGCGGCGCCGTTGTGGGAGCTGGAGGCGGCGTCGTTGGCGCACGCGGCGAGCGGGAGCAGCAGGGTGGCGGCGAGGGCGGCGGCAAGGGATCTGCGCATGGGTGGGGGTGCCTCTCTTGCGTACTGCGGGGGGTCGGGTACTGCGGGGGTCGGGTACGGGGGCGGGTACGGCGGGGGCCGGTACCGGAGGACCGGGTACGGCGGGGGCCGGACTCAGCGGCCGGGGGGTCGGGGGTCAGCGGCTGTCGCCGGCGTCCGCGGGCTTCCAGCGGAAGAGCTTCTTCTCGGCGAAGGTGAGCAG
>NZ_JBEYVJ010000499.1:0-4396 GCF_040643935.1 Kitasatospora sp. NPDC047058
CCGGGCCGGCCGAGGTGGACCGACCGCAGTGGCGCGCCTTCCCGTGGTGACACCGAGGTGTGACAGCCAGTCAGCAGTCCGCAGGGCGCGGTCGAGGACGGCGGCGCCCCAGTCGCGTTCGCCGGCGTCGCAGAGCGTCCAGGCGACGCCGGCCAGGCCGAAGCAGAGCCCGGGCGGGAGGCGGTCGAGGGCGGGTTCGGCCCGGGTCATCCAGTCCCGGACGGGATCCGGGAAGCGCCCGGTGATGCCGTGGACGGCCCGCAGGACGCCGGCCGCGCCGTGGGCCACCGACCAGGGGTTGGTGCGGAAGACGGCGGGGTCGGCCGGGAAGGGCCGGTCGTCGCGGTCGGGCGTCATGACCGCCTCGATGAACGCGAGGGCGTCCGTCACGGCGGCGGGCAGGTCGAGGTGGTCGTCGGGGGTCTCGTCGAGGGGCAGGCCGAGGGTGCGGAACAGCCCGTCCACCGGCCGGCGCAGCAGCCCGGCGACGTGCCGGGTGGACCGGGCCAGTGCGGGCGGGTCGAGCGCGAGCAGGGTGTTGCGGGGCAGCAGCATCGCCAGTTCGACCGCGGCCAGGGCGTACCCGTCGAACGCGCGGCCGTCGGCGGTGCCGTCCGGCTCGGCGGGTGCGAACCCGGGCGTGCGCGGATGCTGGTCCTGACGCGCGTTCAGCGGCCGCACCGACTCGAAGTCGATCAGCCGGACCCGCAGGGTCTCCGGGTCGACCAGGACGTTGGTCAGCGAGACGTCACCGTGGACGAGGTCGCGCTCGTGGCAGGCGGCGAGGGCGGCGCGCAGGCCGTCCAGCACCGTGTCGGCGACCTTCGCGTAGTCGGCGGCGGCCTGCGCGGTCAGGGCGTTGGCGGCGATGGGGTTCTTCATCCCGATGAAGCTCACCAGGGCCAGCCCTTCCACGTGCTCCTCGGCGAGGAAGAGGTGTTCCCACTCCTCGAACAGCTCCAGCGGCTCGGGCGCCACGCCGGTGCCCTGCAGCAGCTTCAGCGCCTCGAACTCGCGGCGCAGCCGGGCCTGGGCGTCGGAGCCGTCCTCGGCGTACGCGGTGTGCGGGCGGGCCTCCTTCAGCACGACGCGGCGGCCGTCCGAGAGACGCCGGGCGAGGTAGACCCCGCCGGCCCCGCTGTAGTGCAGCGCGCTCTCGACCTGGTAGCCGTGCAGCACCGGCGAGCCGGCGGCGGCCGGCGGCTCCTCCTCGAACAGCTCGGGCACCCACGACGGCCGCCGGTACACCGGCGCCCGGTCGTCGACCCACTGCCGCCCGCCGGGCCCGTGCAGCACGGGCAGGGTCGTCCCGTCGGCGCCGACCGCGCCGGACGAGGTGAACTCGCCGTACCGGTAGTACAGGCAGCCCGAGTCGCCGTAGCGGCGGTCGGTCAGCGCGTACGGCCCCCGGACGTCCGCGAGCGGACCGGCCAGGCGGGCCAGCAGGTCGCGGCACTCCTCGGCGGAGCGGGTGTAGATGACGACGACCTTGCCGATCTGGCCGGGCGGCCACCACCTGGTCGACCCCAGGCGGACCAGCCGGGTGGACCGGAGGCACTTGAAGTGGAAAGGGGTGCGGCGGAACTCCGCGGCCACCGCGCGCAGCGCCGCGGACGCGTCCTCGGGCACCGCCGAGACGTGGATCTTCCAGCCGTGCGCGGGCAGCGGGGGCACGGCCACCGCCCGGCAGCCGGCCCAGACCCCGGAGGCGGTCACCTCCCCGTCGTCGCCGACGAGTCCGGACAGCTCCTGCTGCAGGTCGGCGGTGAACGGGGCCCGTCCCAGGGGCTCGTAGAAGAGGGGATCGGCGACTGAGAAGGCCTGGTACTCGTCCAGTCTGCGCATGACGTACTCCTCGCTGGCGGCAGCACGGGAAGGGGAGGGAGGCCCCGGCCGGTCCGCACCGGGCCGGCCGGGGGCGGGTGGCGGTCAGCAGGCGTTGCTGACGCCGCTGGAGACCGTGCACACGTAGGCGGCCGGTCCGAACAGGCCCCGCTCGGTCTCGTCCTCGTCGAGCGTGAGGCCGATCAGGGAGAGCACGTTCTGCATCCGGGAGTTCACCTCCTCCCCCGGGTCAGGGCGCACCACGGGATCCGTGGGCGCCGCCCCCTGCGGAGGCCCGGGCCGGCTGCAGCCGGCCGGCCCGGGCGCACGGGACCGTCAGCAGGCGTTGCTGACGCCGCTGGAGACCGAGCAGGACTGGGCGAGGGGCCCGAACAGGCCCCGCTCGGTGTCGTCCTCGTCGAGCGCCAGGCTGATCAGGGAGAGCACGTTCTGCATCCGAAAATCACCTCCTCCGTGGTGCTTGCCGGGCCGGGCGACCCGGCCCTGCCTCACTGTGGCCCGCCCGCGGTCCCGACCGGTTGAGGCAGCGGCCCCGCTCCGGTCCCGCGCCGCACCCGGGACACGGACCGTCACCGGGCGGGCGCGGCACGGGTCGGCGTGGCACGGGGCACGGCCGGCGAGCCGCCCGCCCGCACCCCTGCGCCGGGCACCGGCCCTCCCGAGGCTGGTCTGCGACCAGTCGAGCACGTATGTTGTTTTCTGATTCTTTCTGTTGGCTTATGTTGCAACGAGGTCGCCGTGATCCGAACCACCGCCAAGCTCGCCGACGGGCGCGAGTTGATCTACTTCGACACCGACCCCGTCGCCGACCGGGGTTCCCGCGACCTGCGCCCGCTGGAGCCGGTGGCCAGCAGGTCCGAGATCCGCCGCGACCCCGCGACCGGGGCCTGGGTGACGATCGCCGCCCACCGGCAGGGCCGGATCTACCACCCGCCGGCCGACGAGTGCCCGCTCTGCCCCTCCCGGCACGGGCGGCTGAGCGAGATCCCGGACGCCGACTACCAGGTGGCCGTCTTCGAGAACCGGTTCCCCTCGCTGGCCCCCGGCGCCCCGGAGCCGGCCGCCCCCCACCCGCTGCACGACGTCCGGGCCGGCGACGGCCGCTGCGAGGTGGTCTGCTTCACCGCCGACCACGACGCCTCCTTCGCCGACCTGGACGAGGACCGCGCGCGGCTGGTCCTGGACGCCTGGACCGACCGCACCGCCGAACTCTCCGCCCTGCCCGGTGTTCGGCAGGTCTACTGCTTCGAGAACCGCGGCGCCGAGATCGGCGTCACCCTCGCCCACCCGCACGGCCAGGTCTACGCCCTCCCCTTCACCACGCCCCGCACCGCCCGGATGGCCGAACAGGCCGACCGCCACCGCGCCGCCACCGGCCGCAACCTCTTCGAGGACCTCCTCGCCGCCGAACGCGCCGACGCCACCCGGGTCGTGCTCGCCGGCACGCACTGGACCGCGTTCGTCCCGTTCGCCGCCCGCTGGCCGTACGAAGTCCACCTCCACCCGCACCGCCGCGTCCCCGACCTCACCCGCCTGTCCGAGGACGAACGCGCCGAGCTCCCCGGCCTCTACCTCGACCTGCTCCGCCGCTTCGACCGCCTCTT
Organism: Kitasatospora sp. NPDC047058; assembly: GCF_040643935.1. Classification (NCBI taxonomy): domain Bacteria; kingdom Bacillati; phylum Actinomycetota; class Actinomycetes; order Kitasatosporales; family Streptomycetaceae; genus Kitasatospora; species Kitasatospora sp. NPDC047058. The sequence goes on from NZ_JBEYVJ010000499.1 coordinate 3,450, forward strand.
CGGCACCCCGCAGGCCCCGGTCCGGACCCCGTACATCTCCGCCTGGCACCAGGCACCCGTCAGCGGCGGCGCCGAACTCGCGCTCCACCTCGAACTGTTCACCGTCCGCCGCACCACCGACAAGCTCAAGTACCTGGCCGGCACCGAGTCCGGCATGGAGGCCTACATGAACGACATCGCCCCCGAGGACGCCGCCCGCCGGCTGCGCGAGGTGGCCCGGTGAGCACCGCGACCGCCACCGCCGCCGCCTTCACCCGGCTCTTCGGCCGCGCCCCCGACGGCGAGTGGGCCGCCCCCGGCCGGGTGAACCTGATCGGCGAACACACCGACTACAACGACGGCTTCGTCCTGCCGATCGCCCTGCCCCACCTCACCCGGGTGGCGGCCCGCCGCCGGGACGACGGCCTGCTGCGCCTGCACAGCGCCCAGGCGCAGGGCGGCCTGGTCGAGCTGGCGGTCGACGGCCTGACGCCCGGCGGCGTGCCGGGCTGGGCCCGGTACCCGGCCGCGGTCGTCTGGACGCTGCGCCGGGCCGGTCACCCGGTGGGCGGCGCCGACCTCGCCCTCGACAGCACCGTGCCCACCGGTGCGGGGCTCTCCTCCTCGGCCGCACTGGAGTGCGCCGTCGCCCTCGCGTACCGGGACCTGCACGGACTCCGGCTGGACGGGGCGGAGTTGGCGCAGCTCGCCCAGCAGGCCGAGAACGACTTCGTCGGCGTGCCGTGCGGGATCATGGACCAGATGGCGTCCATGGGCTGCGAGGAGGGCAGCGCCCTGCTGCTGGACACCCGGGACCTCGCGCGGCGCCAGGTGCCCTTCGACCTCGCGGCCGCGGGGCTCGAACTGCTGGTGATCGACACCCGGGTCAAGCACGACCTCGCGGACGGCGCGTACGCGGAGCGGCGGGCCGGCTGCGAGCGCGCCGCCGGCCTCCTCGGCCTGCCCGC
>NZ_JBEYVJ010000500.1:0-4395 GCF_040643935.1 Kitasatospora sp. NPDC047058
GCTCGATCTCGTAGCCGTGCCGCAGGAAGTACAGCCGGGCCCCGGCGCCGAGTTCGTCGACGGTGGCCCGGCCGGCAGTGAAGGGGGCCCCGGCAACCGGGTCGTCGTCCCCGTACGGGGAGGCAATCGTGTACGGCATCACTGCACCTTGACGTTCCGCAGCACCGCGGCCGCCCGGGTCGCCTTGAGCACGACGGCCACCGGCCCGAGCTCCACCTCGCCGACCTTCACCGCGCCCGCCCGATCGAAGTCGGGCAGCCACTGCCGCACGAGTCGGCCGGACGTGGTGGTCACGCCGTGGAACCCGTCGATGCCGAGACGGACGGCGAAGATGTCGGACAGGCCGGTGATCTGTCCGCCGGGGCCGGCGCCGTCGACGTCGCGCGACTCGATCGGGATCACGGGGGCGCTGCTGCCGGCGACGGCTCCCAGGTCGACGAAAGGCACGCCGTTGTAGGACTCGACGGTCTGCCCGAACGAGTTCTCGGCGCGGCTGTAGTAGCCGGCCCGGCGGGCGAGCGAGCGCACGCGCGCAATGGTCTTCTTGTTGCCCAGCAGCGCCGACGGTACGCCGTCGAGCAGCCCGAGGAACTCGTCGAGGACATCGAGCGCCGTGTGCACCTTGGCCGCGTCGGCGCCCAGGGTCGTGCCGGTCCAGTCGAGGGAGGCACCGGCGCCCATCTCGGTCACGGAGCCGGCGAGCGCCTTGTCGAGGCCGTCGAACCCCTGCTCGGCGCCCGGGGTGGTGACCCGCTTCCCGGTGATCACCTGCTCGGAGAAGAACGCGTTAGCGGCCTTGATCATCTGCAGCATCTGAAAGTTGACCTCTGCAGATGCGGCCGGGCCGAGCTCGGCGATCGTGCGATCGATCTCGAAGGCGCCGCCGAGCGGGGACAGGTCGACGCTGTACCGCTGGCGCTTGGCCTGGCCCTTGGCGTACTCGGTGTTCAGCGGGCGGAAGGCTGCGCCGCGCTCGGTGACGAGCCGGGTGTAGCCGTAGCTGAGAGTTGCGCCGCCGCCGGCGGGGTTGACGGCGGTGTCCCAGATCATGTTGTTGAGCAACCACGAGCTCTTCGCGAACTCGTCGATCACCTGCAGGTCGACGGCATCCTGCGTGTTGAGCTTGGCATCAGCCAGCGTGATAGCCACGGGGCGGCCTCCTTACTTGGCGAGCCGCGCCGAGATCGCTTCGAGCAGCGACGCGGGTTCGGTACGGGTGGTGGGGGCGCCGCGGAACTCGCCGCCGCCGGACCGAGCGGGCGGGGCGCCGGCGGCGCGGTAGAGATCGGGATCGGCGTCGACCGCCGCGGTGATCGCGGCTGTCAGCAGCTCGCCGAACTTCGGGTCGGTCGGGTCGAGATCGGCGACCGCGGCAGCGAACGAGCGGGAGTTGAGCAGCCGGTCGGGGCGGGCGCCGGCCGCCTCGGCGGCCTGGTGGGCGGCGACCTCGACCCGCGCGGTACGCAGCTGCGCGCCGAGGTCGGCGAGCTGCCGGTCGCGCTCGGCGACGGCGGCGGCGAGCTGCGCCGGATCGGAGTCCGCTCCGGCCGCGTCGGGGTTGATGGCCTTGTTGATCGCGTCGAGGGCGGCCTGCAACTGGTCGCGCTGCTCGGCGGCCTCGGTCGCCTGGCGCTGGGCGTCGGCGAGTTGCTCGGCCGTCGGACCGGGCGGAGCGGCCGGCGCTGCGGGCGGAGCGGCTAGCGGTTCGGTGGAGCCCGGGGCCGTGGGCGCGGCGGTCGGGTCGCTGTTCGGCGTGCCGGGGGCGGGGGCGCCGGCGGGTGCGGTGGTCATGTAGTGGTCCCTCCGGACATGCGAAAGGGCCCGCTCCCGGGACGGGGGCGGGCCCTGCTGTATGTGGGGTGGCGGCCTACGCGGCGTCGACTGCGGCCCGAACGAACGAGTCCTTGGCCTGCAGCAGCAGACGCAGACCCGCGGTCAGCTCGGGCCCGTCGGGCAGCGCGGCGATCATGTGGGCGGCGAGCTCGTGACACGGTCGGCTGACGGCCTGCAGGTGCTCGGGCAGGTGGTCGAGCCGGAACTGCCGGCCCAGGTGGACAGTGCCGGAGTGACGGTTGGCGAGGTTCACGTCGGTTCCCTTCGGGGTGGAGTCATTCGGGGCTGGGCTGGGGACGGGTGATCGGGCGGGCGGCGGCGTAGCCGCGCACCCACGCCGAGCGCAGGAGGGACTCGCGGGGGTGGGGACAGGCGGTGATCGGTTGTGCGGCGCGGGCCGCATCGCGGCCGGCGGCGGCGGCGCGCACGACGTCGGCGCGGAACCCCAACTCGGCACCTCCTAGAACTTGTTGGAGACGTCGGAGCCGGTCTTGCGGGCGGCGTCGGCGGCGGCCGACCGTACGCCGGTGAGCTGCTCGGTGTACTCGGCGAGGGTGGTCCGGGGGGACACCTCGGCCCAGTACCGCTTGAGTTCCTCGGACGCCCGGGCGTAGGCGACGTGAGAGGGGCCCGAGAAGACGCTCAGCGGGTCGACGCCGTCGAGCTCGGCCCGCTTGGTGAGCAGCACCCCGCGGCACCATTCCTCGGCGTCGAGCCACTGGGCGTACACGTATTCGTCGTACATCTGCCGGACCTGCGCGCGGTTGAACGCGCCCCGGTTCCCCGTCTCTGCCCACTCCCGTTCGGCGAGCCAGCGTTCGGCCGCCGGTAGCCGGTCCCACGGGTGTTCGTCGGGTGCCTGGTCGACCCACGACCAGTCGTCCATTCGGGTGCCCGGGCGCAGCGCGTCGTCGAGGGCCTCCCGGTCGGCGAGCTGCGCCTCGACGCCGCGGCCGGGGGCGGCCGGCGGAGGGTCGAGCGGGTAGCGGCGGTCGAGTTCGGCGGCGATGCGCTCGGCCCCGGCGGGGTTGGTGTAGCGCAGTGCCCACCCGAGGCGGTCGTCGGCCACCTGCGAGAGGTCGGCCAGCAGCCGGCCGCCGGGGAAGAGCTCGGCGAGCAGGGCCCGCCGGTCGGCCTCCGCGGCCAGGGCGGCGAGCTCGTCGCCGCTGGCGTGCCGGGCCCGCTCGGCGAGCTGCTGCTCGGACATGCCGATCAGGTCGCGGCGGGCGCCGGGCAGGGCGGCGTCGATGTCGCGCCGGTCCAGCTCGGCCGCCACCCGTAGCACGTCGGAGTCGTCGAGCAGCGGCAGCACGCGGGCGAGTTCGTCGTCGCTGAACTCGACCAGGTGCTCGGCCATCCGGCCGCCGGGCCGCACGCGGTCGAGCAGGGCCTGCTCGTCGCGCCGGGTGGCCTCGGCCTCGATCTTGGCGCGGTCGCGCTCGTCGAGGGAGCCGTGCCGCAGGGCGGCGCCGAGCTGCTCGTCGCTCATCTCGGCGGGCGTCCGGTGGTCGCCCGCGCGCACCCGGGCGGCCTCGACCGCATCCGGGTCGAGCGGCCGGCGCGGTTCGGGAAGGTTCCCCGCCCCGGGCTGCTCCCGGTAGCGGAGCCGCTTCAAGTCGGGGTGGGTGGCGAGGTGGTTGCGCATCCGGCCCTGCCAGTCGCGCACCCGCTGCTCGGCGACCTGCCGTGCCTCGGGCGTCGCGGCCGCCGCGGCGCGGTTCTTGTACTTGCGGATCTGGCGCTCGATCGCGCGCTGCCGCTGGCCTGCCTCGTACCCGGCGCCGTCGGACGGCTCCGGCGGTTCCGCGGTGGTGACGCCCGGCATGTAGGCCGACAGGGAGTGTCGGCAGTTGGGGTGTTGGAGTCCGGCTCGGCGGGCCTGCTCGACGCTGCCGGCCACCCGCACGCGAACGGTGCGGGCGTCGTCGACGGCGTGTTCGACCTCGACCTCGTGCGGCCCGTCCGGGCCGTCGAGCGAGAGCACCCTGCCCTCCCACTTGCGGCAGAGCGGGCACTCGCGCGGCGCGGTGGACACGATTACGAGGTCTTGACCGGCGGCGCGCAGCCGGTCGGCCTGCCCCTCGACGGCGGCCCGGCCGACCGCGGTCCGCACGGCCATCTCGGCGTAGCTGGTCATCTGCCAGGACCGACCGGACTTGTCCACGAAGCCTTTCAGGCCGCGGTCGGCGAACCTTTCCATGGCCCGGGCCGTCGCCTGTCGGCGGGTGTCGATGCCGAGCAGCGGTGTAGCGGCCACCTCGGAGACGACCTGCCGGTATCCGTCCTCGACGCCGCGCAGGATGCCGCGGTGGGTGGCGGTGACGAGCTCGATCGTCTCGGCGGCGAGCCGGTCGACGGCGCGGCCGGCCGGGGTCGACTCCGCGATGCGCGCGGCGTCGGCGTCGGCCAGGGCGCCGAGCTCGGCGAGCCCGGTCCGGGCGCCGCGGTTGAACGCCTCGGCGACGACGTCGTGCACTTCGGTGGTCATGGCGGTGCCGAGCGCGTCGACGACGCCCTGCGCCGCTCGGCGCAGGGGTTGCACGTCGGCGAGCTTGGCGACGG
>NZ_JBEYVJ010000501.1:0-4392 GCF_040643935.1 Kitasatospora sp. NPDC047058
GCCAGCTCGGCGCCCCGCCGGCCCGCCGACGGCCCCCGGGCGTCGGCGAGCACCCGAAGGATCCCGGCGACCGGTGCGCCCGGCTGCGCCAGTCGGTCGGCGAGTGCGGCGAGCACCGGCTCCGGGTCGCTCTCCAGCGCCGGGGCCAGCGCCCGCGCGGTGAGGAAGCGGTCCTCGCCGCTCCGGTAGCGGGCGAGCGCCCGCGGCAGGTGGGCGGCCCGGGTGGCGTCGTCCCGGAGCAGCAGCGCGAGTGCGGCCCCGTGCAGGCCCGGCTCGTCCTCCCGGGCGAGCAGGGTCAGCGCGGTGAACCGCAGCAGCTCCCCCGCGGCGCCCCGGGCGTACGGGGCGGCCCGCAACGCGTGCACGGCGGCGGCGACATGGCGCTCGGGCCGCGGATCGTGGCTCCACCGGTCCACGGCCCGGCAGAGCGCGGACGGCTCCCCGGCCGCGAGGACGGTGAGCAGCGCGTCCGCCCGCGGGTGCGCGGCGTCGGCCAGCGCCTCCGTCAACTCGTCCAGGGCGAGGGCGCGGTGGGCGTACAGCAGGTCGTGGGCGAGGTCGGCGACGGTGGTGCCGGGCCGGCCGGGCAGGCCGCGCGGGTCGTCGAACCAGCGGCAGAGCAGCGGCAGGACACCGACCGGGTCGGCGCACAGCCGGCCGGCGACGGCGGCCAGGAACGGCTGCGCGGGCCCGTCCGCGGTCACCAGGCGGCGCAGCAGCTCCAGTTCGTGGCCGGCCGGCAGGCCGAGGCCGGTCCAGAACGCCGCACCGAAGCGGCCCAGGCCATCCGCCGGGAGCCGTTCGAACCCGCCGGCCGCCGGGGCGACCTCGGCGATCCGGACGGCCAACTGGGACAGCAGCGCCAGGTGTTCGGCCAGGTCCGGGCTGGCCGCCATCCCGGCTTCCAGCAGCCGGCCCGCCCACCAGCCGGGCTCGCTGCCGGGCGGACGCAGGTCCAGTGCCCGCCAGATCCGGTGCAGCCACGGGTCCAGCGCGGGCGCGCCCCAGGACTCCGCCAGCTGCCGGAGCGCGGCCGCCACCGGGCCGACCCGGTGCCGGGGCACCGTCCGGTCCTCCCCCGGCCGTCCGGCCCCCTCGGCCGCCGCCGGGCCGGGCGCGGGTGCGGGGGGCGTGTCCTCGGCCTCGCCGAGCAGCAGCCGCAGCGCCGCGTCGAGGTCCAGGTGCAGGCCCTGCAGCCAGTCGGAGAACTCGCCGTGTGCCGGCCGGTACCCAGGACCGGCGGGCACGAACAGGCCCTCCGCCAGCACGGCGGCCGCCCAGCCGCCCGCCACCGGGAACAGCTCCTCGAACGCCGCCCGGCCGAGCCCGCCCTGCTCGCCCCCGAGCATCCGCCGGGCCGCCTCGTGCACCCGGCCCGCCACCGCGGCCGCCAGCCGCCGGACCCGGCCGTGCGACGTCCTGGCCGGACGCCCGGCACCGCGGCGGTGGGCGCCCGGCCGCCGGGGCCGGCCGCCGTCGGCGAGCCGTTGGGCCACCCGCAGACAGCGCAGGTCCAGCTGCGCCGCGAACAGTTCGCCCCGGCCCGGCGGCTCACCGCGCAGCCCCTCCGCCCACAGCTCCCCGGCCAGCCGGACCGCCAGCGGGTGCCGGGCGTCCGCCGCGGCCGGCCACCCCGGCGGCAGCCCGTACCGCCGCCGCACCCGGTCGGCCGCCTCGGGCGGCAGCGGTCCGAGGCGGTGTACGGCGAGGGCGCGGTGGCAGCGGCACGGGCCCCGGGCTCCGCCGTGCGGCGGCAGGCGGCTCCCGTCCGGTAACACCGGTGCGCCGGCGGCACCCGACGGCTGCCGGGCCGGGGGTGTCCCGCCCTCCCCCGTTCCGCCGTTCCCCGTTCCGCCCACCCCCGCTCCGCACCCGGCCGCTCCGCACCCGGCCGGAACGCCCCGGCCCGCGTCCGCCCCGGCCGCGCCGCGCCACGCCGCCTCCCCGGCCGGAGCCAGCCGCTGCCAGGCCTCCTCCCCACAGGCCGTCAGCAGCCGCGCGCCGGCCGCCTCCAGCCACGCCCCGGCCGCTCCCAGCCAGGCCGCGTCCAGTGGCACGGGCGCCTCCTCCGGCCCGTCGAGGACGACCAGCAGCGGCCGCCCCGCCGCCGCGCACAGGGCCGCCACGGCGTCCGGCCCGGGCGAGGGCGGGCAGCCCAGCGCCGCCTCCGCGGCCCCCAGCGCGCGTCCGACCGCGTCGGCGAGCGGGGCGTCCCCGGCGCGCAGGTCGGCGCCGCGCAGCCAGAGCACCGGCCGGGGCCGGTCCCCGCCGCCACGGCGGACGGCGAGGGCGGCGAGTTCGGTGGTCCGTCCTGAGCCGGGCGCACCGATCAGGGCGGTGACCGTCGCGACCGGCTCCTCCCCCGCCAGGCCGTCCGGGCGGTCGACCCGGTCGGCGGCCAGGGCGGCCACCCGCCCCGGGCCCGCGCTCGCCGCCGCCAGCTGGGCGGCGGCCAGCCGCAGCACGCCCGCCGGGTTGAGCGCCGCCCCGTACGCGGGGACGCCGGCCGCGTTCCGGGCCAGCGCCGCGGCCAGCGCCCGGGCGGTCGGTGTCTGGCCGTGCACGGGGGCGGCGGTGAGCGCGCCCGCCTGCTCGGGGGCGCGCAGCGCTGGTGCGGCGACGGCGACCACCGCACCGCTGCGGGCGTCCAGCACGGGTGTCCCCGCCGGCACGGCCGCCGCACCGCCGCTGACGACGGGCGGGTCGAGCAGCAGGACACCGCCCAGCAGGTGGAAACGTGCGGCCCCGGGCGGCGGGCCGCCGACGGGCACGGCGGGCACGTAGACGGCGCCGGTCGCGCCGAGGACGCCGCAGCGCAGGGCCACCGTCCGGCCGTCCTCACCGGCCGGCGCGGGCAGCACCACGCCCGGGCCGGCGGGCAACCCGTCCGCGCCCGCGACGGGAAGCGGCGGCACCGGGAGCCCACCGACGCCGTCGGTGGCCAGGAGGGCGAGCCCGTGCGCGGGCAACGGCAGGACGCTGTCCGGGCCCAGGACGCGGGTCTGCCCGCCGGGGGTGTGCAGGACGATCCGGCCCAGGCCCGCGACGCTCTCGTGCGCCGTGAGGACGGTGCCCTGCGGGTCGACGACGAACCCCAGCCCGCACAGCCGTCCGTCCAGGTCGCGGATCCGGACCAGGTACCGCCCGGGATCGCCCGCCACCTCGTCGCCGTCCAGGATTCCCGGCATGTCGCGCAGCCCTCCCCGCAGGGCCGGGCGGCCCGGGCGGACGCGTCGCGGCGACCTGCTCGCCGCCGGGGAGCCTGCCCGCCGTCGGCCCCGCGCGACCGTTCCCGCGCCGCTCACCACTGCCGTTCACCTCGCGCGCTCCCCCGTGCGGATGAACCTGCTCAAGCGCCGACGAATGCACCCCGTGGGTGATTTCCACGGCCCGCCACGGCCCGCGCCGCAGCGCGGGAACGCGCGGGCCCCCCGCCGCCCCGGTTTCCCGGGGGCGACGAGGGGCCGGCGGGTGTCCGCGACGGGACCGGCCCGCGGGATCAGCCGACGAAGACCGCGACCGGCTTCGCCTGGCCGCCCTTCTCCTCCACCAGCGCGAGGAACCGCTCGTCCGGCCCGAACACCGCGATCGGCCCGTCCACGCCCAGCCCCGGCGCCTTCAGCCGGGCACCGTGCGAGAGCTGCTTCGCCTGGTCGGCGTCGAGGTCCCAGCGCGGGAACGCCGCCGCGGCGGCCGCGCCGATCGGCAGCACCTCCAGCCCGGTGGCGGCCTCGCCGTGCACCGACTCCTCCAGCTGCTCCAGCGTCCGCGCCGACTCCACCCCGTACGGGCCGACCTTGGTGCGCCGCAGCGCGGTCAGGTGGCCGCCGACGCCGAGCCCGGCTCCGAGGTCACGGGCGAGCGCCCGGATGTAGGTGCCGGAGGAGCACTCCACCGTCACGTCCAGGTCGAGCACCGGCGTGCCGTCCTCGGCGACGGCGGTGCGGTAGTCGTGCACCGTGAAGGAGTGCACGGTGGTCGGCCGGGCCGCCAGCTCGAAGTCCTCGCCCTCGCGCACCCGCGCGTACGACCGCTTGCCGTCGATCTTGATCGCGCTGACCTTGGACGGCACCTGCATGATCTCGCCGGTGAGCGCGGCGATCCCGGCCTCGACCGCCTCCCGGCTCACGCCGTCCGCCGCCGTCGAGGAGGTGACCTCGCCCTCCCGGTCGTCGGTGACGGTGGTCTGGCCCAGCCGGATGGTCGCCTCGTACGTCTTGGCGGTGAGCATCAGGTGGCCGAGCAGCCGGGTGGCCCGCTCGACGCCGATCACCAGCACGCCGGTGGCCATCGGGTCGAGCGTGCCGGCGTGGCCGACCTTCCGCGTCCCGGCCAGCCACCGGAGCTTGGCGACCACCCCGTGCGAGGTGATGCCCTCCGGCTTGTCGACGA
>NZ_JBEYVJ010000502.1:0-4371 GCF_040643935.1 Kitasatospora sp. NPDC047058
CCTGTGAGGGGTGGAGTTGACCGGTACTAATAGGCCGAGGGCTTGTCCTCAGTTGCTCGCGTCCACTGTGTTGTTCTGAAACAACGACCGCCCTGTCGGCGGGTCGACAGTTTCATAGTGTTTCGGTGGTCATAGCGTGAGGGAAACGCCCGGTTACATTCCGAACCCGGAAGCTAAGCCTCATAGCGCCGATGGTACTGCAGGGGGGACCCTGTGGGAGAGTAGGACGCCGCCGAACAGTCATTCACAGAGAACCCCCGTCCGGGAAACCGGGCGGGGGTTCTCTGCATTTCCGGGTATTCCGACGGCCCGGCCCACACACCCCTGGAGGCGGTGGGCCGGGCCCGGCTCAGCTCTGCGGCTGGGCGGTGCCCCAGCTCGGGCGGCTCTCCCAGTCGTCGGGGGTCTTGGTGAGCGGGGCGACGTCGGAGCCGTCGCGCTTCATGGTGAACAGCTCCGTCCTGCCGTTGGCGGCGGCCTGGGTGAAGGCGATCGAGGTGCCGTCGGGGGAGTAGGAGGCGGCGCCGTAGACGGCGTCGGAGGGGCCGGGGGTGAGGGCGCCGATGGCGGTGCCGTCAGGGTGGACGGTGTAGATGCCGCCGCCCGGGGCGTTGTCGGGGCCGGCCGGGTAGGTGGTGAAGGCGATCTGCGTGCCGTCGGGGGACCAGCTGGCCCGGTCGCCGGCGCGCAGCTCCCACGGGGTGAGGAGGTGCAGTCCGGTGCCGTCGGCGTTGACGACGTACAGGGCGCGGCTGTTGGCGGGCTGGCCGGTGGCGCTGGTCTGGTAGGAGAAGACGATCTGCTTGCCGTCCGGCGACCAGGCGGGGTTGGTGACGTAGCCGGAGTAGGGCTTGTCGTTGGTGAGGAAGGTCAGCCGCTGGACGGTGGTGCCGTCGGGGCTCATGGCGTAGAGGTCGCTGTACTGGCTCTGGTTGGACGTCGGGTCGGCGGTGCCCCAGGTACGGCTGAAGGCGATCTGCCGGCCGTCGGGGGAGAAGGCCGGGGTGGTCTCCGCCTCGTTGGCGCAGTCGGCGGCGCCGGCCTCGCAGAGCGGGCCGATCGGGCGGGCGTTCTCGCCGTCGGCGCCGATCGTCCAGATCCGGCCGGCGGATTCGCCGGTGGTGCGGTCGAAGGCCAGGGTGGTGCCGTCGGGGGACCAGTCGGGGTGGTCGTCGCGGGTCTGCGCGGGGGGCTGGGTGAGCCGGCGTTGGCCGCTGCCGTCGGGGGCGACGGTGAACAGGGCGCTGGTGGTGCGCCGGTCGTCGAGGAAGACCCGGCCGGCGATCAGGCCGTTGGGCCGGGTGCTGGCGGCGACGGCGACGGCTCCGGCGGTCGGGGCGTCGGCGGCGGGCTCCGGAGTGGGGGCGGCGGACGGGGTGCCCGCCCGGATCTCGCTGAGCGGGATCTCGCCCGGCTCGGCGCCGCAGCCGGTGAGCATGGCGCCGGCCAGCAGCAGGCCCGCACCTGCGCGGGCGCGGGTACGGGCCGTGGTGGTGGGTGGCAGCTGCCGTGTGCCGGTCATCGCCGTGTCATCTCCGTCTCTGGTGCGGGACAGGGCCCCGAGGGAGCTGTCACTGTGGCAGATCGGGAGTGCGGGAGCGCGGGCGACACGCGACGCTGCGGCACCGGTCGGTCACACGGAGTATGAAGAGCGGACCGTCTGGTTGACGGAACGGGTACGGACCTTCATACCCGCCCCGCCGGGCGGCCGGTCCCGGCTTTCGGTCCGGCCGGCCCCGGCCTTCGGTCCGGTCAGCCCTGGCCTTCGGTCCGGGCGGCGCGGCGTTCGGCCTTGGCGGTGGCCTCCGCCTCGTCCTCGGCCTCGGCGGCCTCCAGGGTGGGCGCGGTGCCGCCGAGGTGGGCGGGCAGCCACCAGGTGTCGTCCGGGCCGGCCGGCTTGCCGGGGTACTCGCGCTGGGCGCGGTCCAGCATCTCGCCCATCGCGGCGCGCAGCCGGCGGGTGACCATCACGGGCTTGTCGGTGGGCGCCAGTTCGATCGGCTCGCCGATCATGATGGTGACCGGGACGTGCCGCTTGGTGAGGGTCTTCGGGCGGCCCTTGGTCCAGAGCTGCTGGGTGCCCCACAGGACGACCGGCAGCAGCGGGGCACCGGAGTCGGCGGCCATCCGGGCGGCGCCGGTCTTGAACTTCTTCAGCATGAACGAGCGGCTGATGGTCGCCTCGGGGAAGACCCCGACCACCTCGCCGGCCCGGAGCGCGCGGACGGCGGCCTCGTAGGCGGGCTGGCCGTCGGTGCGGTCGACCGGGATGTGCTTCATGCCGCGCATCAGCGGGCCGGAGACGCCGTGCTTGAAGACGTCGTCCTTGGCCATGAACCGGGTCTTGCGCTTGCCGCCGCGGTAGGCGCCGAGGCCGGCGAAGAGGAAGTCCAGGTAGCTGATGTGATTGCTCACCAGGACCGCTCCGCCCTCGGCGGGGATGTGCTCGGCGCCGACGATCTTGATGCGCACGTCGAGCGCACGGAAGACGGTCAGTGCGGCGCCGATCACCGGCGGGTACACGAACTCAGCCACGGTCAGTCCTGACTTCCACGGGCGCTGGCGGCCCGGTACGGCGGTACCCGGGCCGTACGTGGGGGCCGACCGGAGGCGCGGCACGCCGCGGCGGCCACGGGTGATACACGGAGATGATCCCCCGAACGAGTGCCCGCTGTCACCTGAGCCGTGCCGTCGGGTGTGCGACGGGGGTGTGATGTCCGTGATGGGCCGGACGGGAACCTTCCGCGCGCGGGGCCCGCAGGCTCGGCCGGGCGCCGGGAGGGACGTCAGGCGGCGGGGTCCGGGCGGCCCTGGGTGCGGCGGATCAGCAGGTACATCTCGCAGCCGAGGCAGTAGCCGAAGGCGGCGCTGAGGAAGGCCGCGGCGAGCGCGAAGCCGGTGGTCAGCAGGCCGAGCCAGGTGACCCCGGTGAGGAAGCCGAGCGTGCCGACGGCGGCGAGGACGAGGCCGACGCCCTGGGCGAAGCGCGGCGGGCGTTCGTCCTCGGTCTGGGTCGGCGGCGCCAGCCGGGGGCGGACCAGCGTGCGGTACAGCAGGCCGTACGGGGAGCGGTGCGGGCCGCCGAAGGCGCCGAGGCCGAAGACGACGGCCTGGAGGGCGAGCAGCAGGCCGCTGCCGCCGAGCAGGACGGCGATCAGCACGAGGGTGGTGAGCGCGGCTGCGAAGCGCGGGCCGCGGGGGTCGATCTGCACGGGGACTCCGGGGGTGGGGCGCGGGTGACGACGGGCGCGTGTCAGCGACAGCGCGAGGCCGTGGTCCGGCACAGGTCGACCACGCGGCGGGTGGTCAGCAGCGGCTGTGCGGGGCGGTCGGAGTCCACCCGGTGATCGTACGCGCGCCCGGACCGGGCGGTCGACCGTTTCCGTGCGGGGGCCGCCGCTGCCGGCGGACCGGGGTGCGGCCGCGCCGGCGGCCTGGCGCAGACTGGGGGGATGACCGGGTTGGTGGTGTGCGTGGCCGTGCTCGCTGCAGCGGGGGCGTTCGGGCTGCTGCGGGCCGAGCGCGACGGGAGGCTGCGGGTGCGCACGAAGGACGGGGCGGTAGGGCTGTCGGCGGCGGAGCTGGGCGAGCCGCTCGGGGAGCGGGCCACGCTCGTGCAGTTCTCGACCGCCTTCTGCCAGCCGTGCCGGGCGACCCGCCGGGTGCTCGGCGAGGTCGCGGGCATGGTGGACGGGGTCGCGCACGTCGAGCTGGACGCCGAGGCGCGGTTGGAGCTGGTCCGCCGGCTGGGCATCCTGCGGACGCCGACCGTGCTGGTGCTGGACGCGGGCGGCCGGGTGGTGCGCCGGGCGGCCGGGCTGCCGCGCAGGGCGGACGTGATCGCCGCCCTGGGCGAGGCGGTCTGACGCGGGGGCGGTCTGACGCGGGGGCGGCCTGACGTGCTCGGCCCGCCCGTGCCGGACGGGTGCGACGGGCGATCCGGGCCGGGTTGTGCCGCCCCGTCGGGTGGTGCGGGGCGCGGCCTGGGGCAGGATGGGCGACGACGGCAGTGCAGGCCGTCCCGCAGCTCGTCCGGTCCGGGGCCCTCCGGGCCGTCGCGGGCGTCGTGCGGGGCGTCCGGCCGGGGTCCGGCAGCGTAAGCTACTGGCCAGTAGTGACCGCTGAGCTACTGGCGAGTATGCTGCCAGGAAGTTCCGGACCGGCACGGGAAACCGCTGCCCGGAGCGGGTGCGTCCCGAGTTTCGCGCCCGCTTGCACAGCCGCAGCCGCCGGACGAGACCAGTACAGGAGACAGGCCGTGAGCTTGAGGATCGTTGTCTGTGTGAAGTACGTGCCGGACGCGACGGGTGACCGTCGTTTCGCGGACGACCACACCACCGACCGGGAGGGCGTGGACGGCCTCCTGTCGGA
>NZ_JBEYVJ010000503.1:0-4281 GCF_040643935.1 Kitasatospora sp. NPDC047058
AGGATGTCTTGGAGGACAGACCTCTTCTACGGGAGCTCCGCTGCTTTGCCTACCGGCCTTGACATGCAGGCCCCACGCTTAACTGAACGGCGTTGCTTCTAGTCCGGCCCCGGTGTCCGCCTGCCGGAACGCCGCAGCCGCCGCCCGGTCCTCTTCCTAGGCTGGCGTGATGATCAAGGATCTGCGCATCTGCTTCATCGGGGACTCGTTCACCCAGGGCGTCGGCGACCCGGAGTTCCGGGGCTGGGCCGGCCGGGTGCTCCAAGCGGCCGGCGGGGAGGCCGCCGGACTCACGGCCTTCAACCTGGGCGTCCGCCGCAACACCTCGGCCGACGTGCTGGCCCGCTGCTGGGCGGAGGTCGGGGTGCGGGCGGTGCCCGGGGCGGACAACCGGCTGGTCGTCTCGGTCGGCAGCAACGACACCGTGCTGGAGGACGGCCGGCCGCGGGTGGCGCCGGACCGCTGCCTGGAGAACCTGGCCGCGCTGCTGGACGGCGCCCGCGAGCGCGGCCTCGGCGTGCTGGTGGTGGGGCCGCCGCCGGTGGTCTGCGGGGGCGCCGGGCACCTGGACCGGCTGCTGGAGCTGGCCGGGCGGACGGCGGCGCTCTGTGCCGCCCGCGGCGTGCCGTTCGTCGACGTGACGGCGGCGCTCGCCGCGGATCCGGGCTGGGTGCGCGAGGCGGGCGGCGGCGACGGAGCCCACCCCGGGGCGGGCGGCTACCGCCTCCTCGCCGACCTCGTGCTGGCCGGCGGCTGGCGGGAGTGGCTGCTCGGAGCCGGGGCTTGACCTCGAGTGCGCTCGAAGATGGAGGCTGGGTCCCGTTGATCCACCGGACGAACTGAACCGCGGGACGAGCACGTCCCGCGGACGAACGGAGAACCGTGATGCGTACCAGCACGCTCGGCAGCCAGGGCCCCGAGGTCGGCGTGGTCGGCCTCGGCTGCATGGGGATGACCTGGGCCTACGACCTGCGGAACCGCGACGACGAGACCTCGGTGCGGGTGATCCGCGAGGCGCTGGACCTCGGCGTCACCCTGATCGACACCGCCGACATCTACGGGCCGTACAGCAACGAGGAGGTGGTCGGCGCCGCCCTGGCCGGCCCGTACCGGGAGCGCGCGGTGCTGGCCACCAAGGTGGGCCTGGTGCCGGGGACCGGCGACAAGCGGGTCGGGAACGACGGCCGGCCGGAGCACGTGCGGCGCTCGATCGACGAGAGCCTGCGCCGCCTCGGCACCGACCACGTGGACCTCTACCAGCTGCACCGGGTGGACCCGGAGGTGCCGATCGAGGAGACCTGGGGCGCGCTCGCCGAGGTCGTCGCGGCCGGCAAGGCGCGCCGGATCGGCCTCTCCGAGGTGACGGTCGAGCAGATCAAGCGTGCGCAGGCGGTGCACCCGGTGGCCTCCGTGCAGTCCGAGCTGTCGCTGTGGACCCGGGACGCGCTGGCCGAGGTGCTGCCGTACACCGAGGCCGAGGGCATCGCCTTCCTGCCGTTCTCGCCGCTCGGCCGGGGCTTCCTGACCGGCAGCATCTCCTCCGTCGACCAGCTGCCGGCCGACGACTTCCGCCGCTCGCTGCCGCGGTTCCAGCAGGAGGCGCTGGAGGCCAACCTGGCGCTGGTGGCGAAGGTGAAGGAGGTCGCCGGGCGGGTCGGTGCGACCCCGGCGCAGGTGGCGCTGGCCTGGGTGCTGGCGCAGGGCCGGTACGTGCTGCCGATCCCGGGCACCAAGACGCCCGCGTACCTGGCGGACAACGCGGGCGCGGCCGACGTGGTGCTCCCGGCGGCGGACCTCGCCGAGCTGGACGCGCTGCCCGCGCCGACCGGCGGCCGGTACTGAGGCTCCGCCACCGGGGCCCCGCCAACCGGGGCCCGACTGCCGAGGCCCCGGTAGCGGGGCGGGCCGCCGGACGCCCGCCCCGCGCCGACCGGCGGGCCGTCGCCGGGCCCGGTCAGCCCTCCGTGACCCAGACCAGCTGCCGCCCGGTCTCGCCGGGCGCCCGGACCGCCACGTCGGCGATCCGGTCGAGCCGGTAGCCGAGCTTGCGCGGGACGGCGGCGCTGGCGGCGTTGGCCTGGTCGCAGTGGATCTCGACCCGCCCGATCCCGGGCAGCGCGAGCGCGGCGGCGGTCAGCGCCCGCGCGGCGGTGGTGGCGATGCCCCGGCCGGCGCGGTCCGCGCTCACCCAGTAGCCGATCTCCAGCGCGCCCGGCCCGATCCGCCCGTGCAGGCCGAACGAGCCGATCACGCTGCCGGGTTCGGCGTCCAGGCCGAGCAGGTAGATGAAGTCCGTGCCGGCGTCCCAGGCGGCGGACCCGGCTCTGGTCACCTCGGCGGTCCGGGCGCGGCTGGGGGCTTCGGCCGCCCAGGCCAGCCAGGGCCGCAGGTGGTCGAGGTTGGCGTGGACGGCGGCGTTGAGCGCGGCCGCACGGTCGGCCGCGCGGCGGTGCAGCGAGACCCCGCCGGCCAGCCGCAGCAGCTCCGGCGGCCGGCCGGGGGAGACCTCGCAGGAGCGTGACATGACATGGCTCATGACCGCGATTATGGCTGCGGCCCGGACCCGTCACCACCGGCGAACCGCCGGGGTCCCGGGCGCCGCCCGGGGGCGCGTCAGAGGCGCACCAGCACCTCGCCGAGCTCCTTGCGCCGCAGGTCGGGGACGCGCGCGCCGTCCGCCGGGTACCCCACCGGGATGACGTAGGCGGCCCGCTCCTCGGCCGGCCGTTCGCACACCTCGTTGAGGAACCTCATCGGGCTCGGGGTGTGGGTGAGGGTGGCCAGCCCGGCCTGGTGCAGGCCGGCGAGTAGCAGCCCGACCGCGATGCCGACCGACTCCTTGGTGTAGTACGGGCGCGGCGAGTGCGGGCCCTTGTGCACCTCGAACACCACGATCACCGCGGGCGCGTCCTCCAGGAAGGGCTTCTGCCAGTCGGTGCCGATCGGCGCCAGCGCGGCCAGCCACTCCTCGGAGGCCCGGTGCGCGTAGAACTCGCGCTCCTCCGCCTCGGCGGCCTCGCGCAGCCGGCGCTTGCGCTCCGGGTCGGTGATCACCACGAACCGCCACGGCTGGACGTGCGCGCCGCTCGGGGCGGTGTTCGCGGTGCGGACGGCCCACTCGACCACGCCGTCCGGGATCGGGCGGGTCGAGTAGTCCCGGACGGTCCGGCGCTGCGCCATCACGTCGTGGAAGGACCTGCTGCGTGCCTCCGCCTCGTGGGCGGGCACCGTCATCGGGCGGAGCAGGACGCTCGGGTACGAGGTGCCGGCCGCCGCTGTGCTGTCAACCATGGCCGACAGCACAGCACATGGCGGCGCGCCCGGGAAGAGGTAGAGACCACTACGCGGTGTTCAGCCCTCGTGGACGCGCCCGTCCCGGACCTCGATCCGCCGGTTCACCGTGACCGTGTCCAGCATCCGCCGGTCGTGCGTGACCAGCAGCAGCGTGCCGGTGTACGAGGCGAGCGCGGACTCCAGCTGCTCGATGGCGGGCAGGTCCAGGTGGTTGGTGGGCTCGTCGAGCACCAGCAGGTTCACCCCGCGCGCCTGGAGCAGCGCGAGCGCCGCCCGGGTCCGCTCGCCCGGCGAGAGGGTGCCGGCCGGGCGCAGCACGTGCGCCGCCTTGAGGCCGAACTTGGCCAGCAGGGTGCGGACCTCCTCCGGCGTGAACTCCGGTACGGCGGCGGCGAACGCCTCCGCCAGCGGCTCGCCGCCCAGGAACAGCCCGCGTGCCTGGTCCACCTCGCCGACCACCACGCCCGACCCCAGTGCGGCGCTGCCGCCGTCGAGTTCGAGCCGGCCGAGCAGCGCGGCCAGCAGCGTGGACTTGCCCGCGCCGTTGGCGCCGGTGATCGCGACCCGGTCGGCCCAGTCGATCTGCAGGTCCACCGGGCCGAAGGCGAAGTCGCCGCGGCGGGCGGCGGCCCCGCGCAGGGTGGCGACCACCGAACCGGAGCGCGGTGCGGTGGCGATCTCCATCCGCAGCTCCCACTCCTTGCGCGGCTCCTCGACCACCTCCAGCCGCTCGATCATCCGCTGGGTCTGCCGGGCCTTGGAGGCCTGCTTCTCGGTGGACTCGGCGCGCATCGCACGCCCGATCTTGTCGTTGTCGGAGGACTTGCGGCGCGCGTTGCGCACCCCGTGCTCCATCCAGCCGCGCTGCATCCGGGCCCGGGCCTCCAGCGAGGACCTGGTGTCGGCGTACTCCTCGTACTCCTCGCGGGCGTGCCGGCGGGCCACCGCGCGCTCCTCCAGGTACGCCTCGTAGCCGCCGCCGTACAG
>NZ_JBEYVJ010000504.1:0-4270 GCF_040643935.1 Kitasatospora sp. NPDC047058
GCGGCCGCGGTTCTCCCCGGACGGCCGGTACGTCGCCTTCACCTCCACCCGGGACGGTGCGCCCGAGGTGCACGTCGCCCCGGTGGACGGCGGCCTGGTTTCTTCCGCCCGGTGAACTTACGTTGACCCCGGCGGGCGGGCACTGGAACGCTGACGTCGTGAGCCAATCCGAGAGCCTTGTGGGCCGCCTGCACGTCGATCTGCGACGTCACGCGAGCGCGATCTGTGCCGTTGCCGGCCGCTGACGCCCCGCTGCTCCGCCACCGCCTCACCCTCCCCGCCTGACGGCCGCCCGTCCCACGACGTCGCAGCCCGACGCCGCGCCGTCGTCCGCGTCCGCCGGGCCTTCCGCCCACCCGCCGGCACCCTCCGCCGCGCCTCGGCCCGAGACCGCCGGCCCGACGCCGGTGCCGCAACTCCGGTACCCCAAGCCCGGCGTCGCGACCCGGTACCCCAATCCCGGTACCGCAATCCCGGTGCCGCGATCCCGCACACCCTCCCGCCCGCAAAGGAACCACGCCATGGCCTCCGTCACCCGCCGCCGACTCCTCGCCCTGACCGCCCTCGGAGCCGTGGCCGCCGCCTGCGGACGGGCCGCCGCCTCGGGCGGCAGCGGGGGCGAGACCCGCAAACTCCGCTACCAGGGCTGGGCCGGACAGGTCACCCTGCCCGAACTCGCCGAGGACCTCGGCTACTTCGGCGACGTGAAGCTGGAGTGGGTGGGCAACACGATCAGCGGGCCGCAGGACATCCAGTCCGCGGCGACCGGGCAGATCGACTTCGGCGGCGCCTTCAACGGTGCGGTGGTCAAGCTGATCGCCGCCGGTGCGCCGGTGAAGGCGGTGATCAGCTACTACGGCGTGGACGAGCAGACCTTCAGCGGCTACTACGTCCTGGAGGACAGCCCGATCCGCTCGGCCCGGGACCTGCTCGGCAGGAAGGTCGGCATGAACACACTCGGCGCCCACGCCGAGGCGGTCCTCGACATCTACCTGCAGCGCAACGGCCTGTCCGCGGCCGAGATCGCCAAGGTGGAACCGACCGTGATCCCGCCGGTCAACACCGAACAGGCGCTGCGGCAGAAGCAGATCGAGGTCGCGGTGCTCGGCGGCGTGCTGCGCGACAAGGCGCTGGCGTCCGGCGGCATCCGGCCGCTGTTCAGCGACCACGACCTGCTGGGCCGGTTCAGCGCCGGCACCTACGTGGTCACCAACCGCTTCCTCAAGGAGAACCCGACCACCGCCCGGACCTTCGTCACCGGAGTGGCGCGGGCGATCGAGTGGGCCCGGACCACCCCGGCCGAGGAGGTGATCGAGCGCAGCACGCAGATCGTCCGCAACCGCGGCCGCAACGAGGACGCCGCCGCGCTCGCGTACTGGAAGTCCACCGGGGTCGCGGAGACCGCCGGGCGGATCACCGACGACGAGTTCAAGCCGTGGACCGACTGGCTGGTCGCGCACGGCGACATCAGGGCCGGCCAGGTGAAGTCGGCCGACCTCTACACCAACCAGTTCAACGGATACGGGGGTTGAGCGCGATGAGCGCGCAGATCGATTTTCACGGAGTGACCAAGACCTTCCCGGTCCGCGGACGCTCCCGGGAGGACTTCGTCGCCGTGGACGGCGTGGACCTCTCCATCGCCGCGGGCGAGTTCACCGTCCTGGTGGGGCCGAGCGGCTGCGGCAAGTCCACCCTGCTGGACCTCGTCGGCGGGCTCACCTCGCCGACCTCCGGCGAGATCCTGCTCGACGGCCGCGCGGTGACCGGCCCCGGCCCGGACCGCTCGACGGTGTTCCAGCAGTACGCGCTGCTGCCGTGGCGCACGGCCCAGGGCAACGTCGAGTTCGGACTGGAGTCGATCGGCGTGCCGCGCCGCCAACGGGCCAACCGTGCGCGGGAGTTCCTCGACCTGGTGGGGCTCACCGGGTTCGAGGACCGGCACCCGCACGAGCTGTCGGGCGGCATGAAGCAGCGGGTGGCGATCGCCCGCAGCCTCGCCTACGACCCCGAAGTCCTGCTGATGGACGAGCCGTTCGCCGCGCTCGACGCACAGACCCGCGAATCGCTCCAGGCCGAGCTGCTGCGGATCTGGCAACGCACCGGCAAGACGGTGCTGTTCATCACCCACGGCATCGAGGAGGCGGTCTACCTCGGGCAGCGGGTCGCGGTGCTGACCTCGCGGCCGGGGCGGGTCAAGGAGGTCGTCCGCATCGGCCTGGGCGACCGCGACCGGGCCCCGGACCTCCGGTCCAGTCCCGAGTTCGCCGGCCACCGGCACGAGATCTGGAGCCTGCTGCAGGACGAGGTCAGCCGGGCCCAGCAGTGGGAGAGGGAGGTCAGCCGCGCATGAGCACCGATGTGGAAGTCCGGCCACAGGCCGGCCGCGCCGTCACCGGCAGCAACCCGGGGAACGGGGCGGCCGGGCACCGGATCCGCCCGGACCGGCTGCTCCGGGTCCTCCGGACGGCCGCCACCCGGAGCCTGGCCGTCGGACTGCTGCTGGCGGTCTGGGAGGCGAGCCCACGGCTCGGCCTGGTCGACCGGACGTTCCTGCCCCCGTTCAGCGAGGTGCTCGACGCCTGGTTCCGCCTGCTGCAGAGCGGCCAGCTCGCCACCGACACCCGGGCCAGCCTGGCGCGTTCGCTCAGCGGCTTCGGCCTCGCGGTCGCGGTCGGTGTCCCGCTCGGGCTGCTGATCGGCTGGTACCGGGCGGTCGCCGACCTGCTCAGTCCGCTGCTGGAGCTGTTCCGCAACACCGCCGCTCTGGCCCTGCTGCCGGTGTTCGTCCTGATCCTGGGCATCGGCGAGACCTCGAAGATCTCCATCGTGCTGTACGCCTGCCTGTGGCCGATCCTGCTCAACACCATCAGCGCCGTCCGCACCGTGGATCCGACGCTGCTGCGGCTGGCCCGCTCGCTCGGCCTCCCGCCGCTGCGGCTGTTCCAGAAGGTGATCCTGCCCGCCTCCGTCCCGGTCGTCTTCACCGGCATCCGGCTGGCCGGCGCGGTGTCGATCCTGGTGCTGGTCGCCGCCGAGATGGTCGGCGCGAAGGCCGGGCTCGGCTACCTGATCAACGCCTCGCAGTACAACTTCGCGATCCCGCAGATGTACGCCGGCATCCTCACCGTCTCGGTGATCGGCGTGGCGTTCAACCAGCTGCTGGTCGTGGTCGAGCGCCGGTTCACCTCCTGGCGGCCCGCCCGGGGTCCGTCCTGACCACGCGCCCCGCCGCCACCCCGAGCCCCGCACCCGTACCCGTACCCACAACTGCACCCGCACCCCGAGAGGAAACCCGCATGTCCAGCTTCGACATCCGCCGGATCGGCGGCCGGATCGGCGCCGAGATCACCGGCCTGGACCTCGCCGAGCCGCTCGACGAGAAGACCGTCACCGCCCTCGACGAGGCGCTGCTCCGGCACAAGGCCCTGTTCTTCCGCGGCCAGCACCTGGACGACGAGGGCCAGCAGCGGTTCGCCCGCCACTTCGGCCCGCTCACCACCGCCCACCCCACCGTCCCCGCGCTCGACGGGCAGCCCAACGTCCTGCCGGTCGACAGCGAGGACGGCGGCCGGGCCAACCAGTGGCACACCGACGTCACTTTCCTCCGCACCCCGCCCAAGGCCTCCACGCTGCGCAGCCTGGTGGTGCCCCCGTACGGCGGCAACACGCTGATCGCCAACACCCAGACCGCCTACCAGGACCTGCCGGAGGCGCTGCGGACGTGGGTGGACGGCCTCTGGGCCGAGCACACCAACGCCTACGACTACGCGCAGGGCCGCAAGCTCGACGAGGCCGAGGCGGAGCGGCGCAGCGTCTTCACGTCCACCACCTACCGCACCGCCCACCCGGTGGTCCGGGTCCACCCGGACACCGGCGAACGCGGGCTGTTCATCGGCGGGTTCGCCGAACGGATCACCGGCCTGCCGACGGACGCCTCCCGCGACCTGCTGCGCACCCTCCAGTCGTACGTGACCCGGCCGGAGAACGTGCTCCGCTGGCGCTGGGAGGTCGGCGACGTGGTGCTGTTCGACAACCGGGCGACCCAGCACTACGCCCCGGACGACTACGACGGCCTGCCGCGCCGCCTGCACCGTGTCACCGTCGCCGGCGACGTCCCGGTCGGCGTCGCGGGCGGGGCCAGCCGCCTGCTGGAGGGCGACGAGGCCCCGCACTACACCTCCTGACGCCTCCTGACACCGCCGGACACCTCCTGCACACCTCCGGTATCCGCCGGACGACCGGGCCGCCCGGGGAGCAACTCCCCGGGCGG
>NZ_JBEYVJ010000505.1:0-4266 GCF_040643935.1 Kitasatospora sp. NPDC047058
TCGGCATTGGCCACACGCTTCGGCCGAGCGACCATGACCATCCGGCGTGCGCTCGAATTGCTCCGGGACGACGGGCTGATCACGACCGAATGGGGTCAGTGGAGCACGCCGCGGACGGCCTCGGGGTCGGCGGGCGCGAGCGGACCGGCGCCGCTGCCGTCGGCGGCGCTGCCCGCGGCCTTGCCGCTGACGGCCGGCGGCGGGGTCACGAAGACCGGGTCGGGATCGGCCTCGGGGGCGCAGGTCTTGGCGATGCGGCCGCCGCCCGCGGGGAGGCTGCCGTCGCGGAGGTAGGCGGTGAAGGTGTCGTCCAGGCAGGCGTTGCCGTGGAAGAGGATCTCGTGGAAGCTGCCGCCGTTCTGTACGACGAGCTTCGAGCCGGGCAGCGCGTCGTGCATGGCGAGCCCGCCCTCGTACGGGGTGGCGGCGTCCTCGGTGGCCTGGAAGAGCAGGACGGGCGGCAGCCCCTTGCCGGTGATCTTCGTCCGGCCGGCCGGGTTGCCCTGGTAGGGCCAGAACATGCAGGCGGCGTTGTACCACATGTTGTTGTACGTGTAGAAGGGGGCGACCGCGTTGACCTTGGCCTGGTCCTTCTTCCAGAACTCCCAGTCGCGCGGCCACGCGTTCTCGTTGCACTGCGCCGCGTTGTAGGCCGGGAAGGCGCCGTCGTCACCGCCCGGTGCCGCGTACCGGTTGTACGCGATGGCGAGCGGGCGGGTGTCGTGCTGGGTCACGAAGGCCGAGAGGACGGTGGCCATCCGGGGCCAGCGCAGGAAGTTGTAGCCCCCGCCGTAGAAGGTGTCCTCGAACTCGGCCGGGCCGATCTTCCCCGGGGCCGGCGCGGCGTCCACCGGCTCGGTCCGTAGCGCGGCCTCGACCTGGTCGTAGGCCTTCTTGACGGACGCGGTGTCGGTGCCCAGGTGGTAGACGGAGTCGGCCTTGGCCGTCCAGGCCGCGAAGGCGTCGAAGCGGCGCTGGTGCTCCTTGTCCTGCAGGATGTTGTGGTCGTACCAGCTGATGGTCGGTCCGACGATGCTGTCCAGCACCATCCTCCGCACGTGCGAGGGGAAGAGCTGGCCGTACGTGGAGCCCAGCGAGGTGCCCCAGGACCCGCCGTAGAAGCTGATCTGCCGCACGCCGAGCGCCCGCCGGATGCTGTCCATGTCGCGCGCGCTGTCGACGGTGGTCATGTGCGGCAGGAGCCAGGACCAGTCGGCCGCGCAGTCGGCGGCGTACCCGGCCGCCTTCGCCAGCCAGGCCTTCGAACTGCCCTGGCTCACCTGGTAGTCGGGGCGCTCGCCGTCGAAGTAGTGGGCGTCGCAGACGACGTGCGGCTCGCTCGCGTTGGTGCCGCGGATGTCGAAGCCGATCCAGTCGTAGGTCGAGGCGACGTCCTGCGGGAGCTGCCCGGAGACGAACGCGGGCATCCAGAGCCCGGAGGACCCGGGCCCGCCGGGGTTGAGCAGGATCGGGCCCTGCTGCTTGTCCTTGGGTGCGGTGGCGGGGAGCCGGTTCACCTTGATCTTGATCTTGCGGCCGCGCGGGTCGGCGTAGTCCACCGGCACGTCGAGCATCGCGCACTGCAGCGCGGGCGTGGCGGCGTCGTTGCAGGAGCTCCAGACGAGCTTCCCCTGGCCGACGTCCTCGGGGGCGGGGACGTCGGATGCGGCACTGGCGGACGCTCCGCCGAAGGCGGCGACGGCCGCGGCCG
Source organism: Kitasatospora sp. NPDC047058 (assembly GCF_040643935.1). Lineage (NCBI taxonomy): Bacteria > Bacillati > Actinomycetota > Actinomycetes > Kitasatosporales > Streptomycetaceae > Kitasatospora > Kitasatospora sp. NPDC047058. Next base: position 1,712 of record NZ_JBEYVJ010000505.1, read on the forward strand.
CCGAGAGCAGGGCTACGACTTTTCTCATGGGGAGCATGATGTGATATGTGCAATGTCACATCCAGTGGACTGGCGGGACGTTATCAAGCTGTGACCGGGCGGGAGTCGGGCGGCCGCGCGTCCGGGCGGCCGGCGCGCCCCGAGTGGGTGGCGCGCCGGCCGGCCGTGCTCTCGTCACCCTCGTGCGGGCCCGACCGCGACGGCCTTGTGCACGTACTCGTCCGTGCCGAGCTGCGCGAGCATGCAGTCGGCCAGGTCGGCGAAGGTGATCCTCGACCCGAACGTGAGGCGGAGGTCGGTTCCGGTGCGGTAGTGCGCGGTGTGCGGCCCGTCGGTGAGCGCGGCCGGACGGACGATGGTCCAGGCGGTGTCGCCGGCCCGGATGAGCTCCTCCATCCGCTCCTTGTCCCGCATGATGGACCTGATCGCGAGCCACGCGGTGGTGGAGTAGAGGCCGGGGCGGCGGCTGTCGGCCGTGCCGTAGTTGCTGAGGGCGACCAGGCGGCTCACCTCGTGGGCGGCCATCGCGGGCAGGATGGTGCGCATCCCGTCGGTGCAGACCGTGGTCCCCCAACGGCGTTGGCCCAGTGCGCTGATGACGACGTCCGCGCCGGCGACGGTCCGGGCCACCGGCTCCGCGTCGCGGACGTCGCCCTCGACGACGTGCAGATGCGGGCGGGCGGGGAGCCTGGCGGGATCCCGGGCGAGCATGGTGACCCGGTGCCCGCGGCCCAGGGCCTGGTCGACCAGGTGGCGGCCGGTGTGACCGGTCCCGCCGAAGATGGCCAGATGCATGGTGCTGCCTCCGTTGCTGACGCGCCGGAACAGGTGCTCGGACTCCCAGCATTGTGCAGAACTCCGCCCGCCGGCGGGCACCGATTGCGACGCCGGAATCGCGCCCCCTCCGCCGTCGCGCTTCCGGCCGATCGCCCCGGAAACCGTTCCGGGGCGATCCAGGGGCGGGGCGCCCCGGCGGTGCGGCCAGGTGTTCGAGAGCTCTCAACTGGCCGTTTCCGTGGGGTGTTTAGTTCTCGTCGGTGCGTGGGTACAGGTGCGGTCGCCTGTCCGGGGACGGGCCCCGGGGGGTGCCGAGAGGTGGAGGGCTTGCGTATGCCTGATTGTCGGGTACATGGCGGACGAATGCGGTGGCTGCGCCGGATCCGCGCCGCGGGGGCGGTGCTCGTGGCCGCGCTCGTCATGGCGGTGTGGGGCGTTCCGCAGGGCGCACAGGCGGTGCCGGTGCGCGACAGCACGGGCTGGTCGATCCTGATGTGCAAGGTCTCGGACAACGCGTCCGAACCGCACAGCGCGGCCTGGCTGAAGAACTTCTTCACCGACTCCGGTGCCGGCACCGGAGGCATGGACGACTACTTCAAGACCGTCTCCGGCGGCGCGGTACGGATCCGCAACTCCAACGCCGCGGGCTGGTTCACGATGCCCTACACCCTCGCCCAGGAACAGGGCCGCGACCGGTGGACCCGGTACAACGACTGCGTCAACGCGGCCAGCGCCGGCGGGTACACCGTCCCGGCCGGACACCGCACCGTCGTCGTCACCAACGTGAGCATCGACTGGTGGGGCGCGGGCGGCGCGATCTACCTGGACGGCACCGGGCTCGGCTCGGTGTCCGTCGCCCACGAGATGCTGCACGGCTACGGGCTGGGGCACTCCTTCTCCAACGACACCGGCTACCGCAACGCCCCGTGGTCCCAGCCGGGTGAGTACGACGACCCGTGGGACGAGATGAGCGCGGCCAACGTCTACGCCTCGGGCACCGGCGGCACCTACGGCAACACGCAGCCGATCGGCCTGGTCGGCTTCCAGCTCGACAAGCTCGGCTGGGTCGACCACAGCCGGGTGGCGGTCGCCCCGGCCGGCTGGAGCAGCTACACCCTCAGCTCGTTCCAGAGCGACGACGGTTCCCACCCGCTGCTGCTGCGGGTGCCGATCGGTTCGGACCCGTTCCACTACTACACGGTGGAGTTCACCCGGAAGGCCGGCTACACCGCCGGGATCCCGAACGACGTGGTCCTGATCCACGAGGTCGTCAACGGGACGCCCTACCTCCAGCGCACCCTGGACGGCGGCGCCCGGCTGCCGGTCACCTCGCTGAACGCCAACGGTGACTCGATCTCCACGTCGATCAGCGGCGGCACCGCGAGTGTGTCGGTCTACTCGGCGACGTCGGTGGCGATCTACGGTCCCAACACCTGTGTCTCGGGGTACGTCTGGCGCGACGGCGACTACCGCGACTACACCTGCGTGACGCCGGCGACCCGCAGCCAAGCCGCCGCCGACAACGCGGCCCGCTACAGCCGCTGGGTGTCCGGGCCGTACGGGCCGCACACCTGCATCGCGGGCTACGTCTGGCGGGACGCCTGGCCGGGCGACGACATCTGCGTCACCGGCGCCGTCCGCTCCCAGGCGGCGGCCGACAACGCGGCGGCGCCGTCGCGCGTCCTGCATCCCTGATCGCGGATCCCTGATCCCGGACTCCTGATCCGCTGAGGACCGGCCCCCGGCCCCGACCCCGTGCCGTGCGCGCGAGGCCGGGG
>NZ_JBEYVJ010000506.1:0-4260 GCF_040643935.1 Kitasatospora sp. NPDC047058
CCTCGGCGTCGCCGTCCGCGGTCACCGGTACCCCGCTGCCGCCGGCCACCGGCACCCTGCCGCCGTCCGTCACACCGACGCCCACGCCCACCCCGACGGGGCGGCCGGCGTCCTCCGCCGCCACCCCGTCCCCCTCGGCCGCCACCAGCAGTGCCCGCACGGTGGCGTCCACCGCTTCCCTGGCCGGGCGGATCAAGCCGGGGACGAGCTACCCCGGTGTGGCCACGTCCTACGACGCGGCCGACGGCAACGGCGCCTGCTCGTTCGGCCCGTCCGGCGACCTCATGATCGCGGCGATGAACCACACCGACTACGAGTCGTCCGGCGCCTGCGGGGCGTACGTGCTCGTCCGTGCAGCCAACGGGGCGAGCATCACGGTGCGGATCGTCAACGAGTGCCCGCTGCCCTGCGCACCCGGGCAGCTCGACCTGAGCCACGAGGCCTTCGGCAGGCTGGCGGAGCTCTCGGTCGGCCGGCTCCCGATCACCTGGACGCTGCTGAGCCCCGGTACGGCGCCGGACACCATGTCGGTCCGGTACAAGACCGGGTCCACCCAGTGGTGGTGCGGGATCCAGGTGATCGGCCACCGGAACCCGGTGGCCACGCTGGAGGTCCGGACCGGCAGCGGTTGGAGGCGGCTGTCCCGCACCGACTACAACTACTTCCTCTCCCCCGACGGCAGCGGGTGCGGTGGGGCGATCAGGGTCACCGACATCTACGGGGAGCAGCTGACCGTCGACGGGCTCGCGGTGAAGCCGGACGTCGTCCAGCCGACCCGCGTGCAGTTCACCCGGCATTGACCGCGCCCGCCCAGCGATCGCCGGTCGTGCCTCTCCGGGGTGGGCGCAGCCCCGCCCCGGACACGGGCGCTGCTAGGCTCACGCCGATTGTTAACGTTCACATTGCAGGGAGAGGGCGACCTGGGGAAATGCTCCTCGCTGACACGTCCGCGGAATTCCACGACTTCTTCGACCGCCACTACGCCGAGCTCGCCCGTCTCGCCCACCTCCTGACCGGCGAGGCGGACGCGGCCGACGACCTCGCCGCGGACGCCCTGATCGCGTTGTGGCAACGCTGGGACCGGCTCCGCGCGGCCGACCACCCGGTCGCCTACGCCCGCGGGGTGGTCGCCAACATGGCCCGGGAGCGGATCCGCAGTGCGGTCCGCGAACGGCGCCGGGTCCGGCTGTTCTGGACCCGCAGCCTTGAGAGGACCGACGGACCGGACGTGGCGGCCGTGCTGGACGTCCGTGCGGCGCTCGCCCGGCTGCCGTTCCGCAAGCGGGCGTGCGTGGTGCTGCGGCATGCCTTCGACCTCTCGGAGAAGGACACCGCCGTTGCGCTGGGCGTATCGGTCGGTACGGTGAAGAGCCAGACCTCGAAGGGGATGGCCGAGCTGGAAAGAGCACTCGGCACACGAGCGGTCGGCGAACTGGCGGCAGGAAGGAGGAACCGGTGAACGAGCACATCGTCCGGCAGCTGCGGGAGGCCGCCGAGGCCCACCAGCCCGACCGCGCACGGATGCTGGCCCGCGTGCAGCGCGGCGCGGCCGGTCCCGCCGTCCGTCACCGCGCACGGTCGGGCCTGCGGTCATGGCCCAGGGTCGCGCTCGCCTGCCTCGCCACCGCCGGCATCCTGGCCACCGGCGGACTCGCCGTGGCCGGCATCGCCCCCTGGACCCCGCCGCCGTCGGACACCACCACCACCGTGCCCGACGCCCCCTCGTCGACGGTCACACCGACGCCGACGCGGTCCGCTCCCCCGACCGCCGCACCGGCACCGGCGACCACCGCGCCGCACGCCAGCTCCCCGGCCGGCCCCCGCCCGAGCCCGTCGGCGAGCAGCCGGGCCCAGAACGGACCGCTGTGGTCGGAGGGGTCGATCGACCCGCACAGCACCGTCTACTGGTCCCAGAGCAACCTCACCCTCAGGACCGCCCAGCCGCTCACCTCGCTCAGCGTCGAACTGCGCATCGCGCAAACCGGCGAGGTGCGCGACACCGGCAACTGGCGGACCCTGCCAAGCGAGGACTTCACGGTCACCGTCCAGGAGACCGGCGGCACGCTGGTCTACCGCTGGGTGCTCAAGCCGGGCCGCACCGTCCCGGCCGGGCAGCACGAATTCGCCGGCCAGTACAACCACGCCACCGGCGTACGCGGTTCCGCGAACGACGGCTACCGCGTCGACGCCCAGTCGGCCGGCGGTCCCGCCTCGGTCTGGGGAGGGTTCGGCCCGGCACGCTGAGGCCCGGTAGAGGTGGCGCCCGGCACCCCGAGGCGCGACGCGGTGGGTCCTGGCGGAGTCGCTGAGGTGATCCGTCCGGTTCGATGCACGTGATGCCCGGCGTGGCGAGTGGGCGGCGCGGCGAGTGGGCGGTGCGGGCTCCGGGCGTGGCCGCGGAAGCCGGCGACGATGTCGGCGTCGCCGGCGAGACGAGGACCTCGACGGTGAGGTCACGTGCCGGTGCGCAGCCAGACGACACCGGGACCGCCGCAGACCTCCTCGCGGTCCGGGCGGCCTCGCCCCGCCGGGACGAGGGCCGCCCGATCCGGCTCGACGAAACATTCCCCCCGATCACGGCAACCTTCGCGCGCACAGCGGCAACTGACGGGCAATCGGGGCCGGTACCAAGGCCCGTCGTGCCCGGAAGGACCATCCTTTGCCCGATCAGAACCGCTCTCACCGCCGCCGCCCGACAACCCGCCGCCTGATCGCCACCGCCGTGGTGCTCGCCGCCGTGGGTGCCGCCGTGCCGCTGGTCGCCCAGGCCGCCCGCACGCAGAATGCCGGCACGCCGACCGCACTGGGTGCGGCAGCGGCCGGCAGCGGGCGCTACTTCGGCACGGCCATCGCCGCCGGCCGGCTCGGCGACCCGACCTACTCCGCCCTTCTCGACCGGGAATTCAGCATGATCACCCCGGAGAACGAGATGAAGTGGGACACCGTCGAACCCTCCCGCGGATCGTTCAACTTCGGCCCGGGCGACTCGGTCGTCAACCACGCATCCGGGCACGGCCAGCGGATGCGCGGCCACACCCTGGTCTGGCACTCCCAACTGCCCGATTGGGTCTCCTCCATCACCGACGCCAACACCCTGCGCAGCGTGATGAACAACCACATCACCACCGAGATGAACCACTACAAGGGCAAGATCTACGCCTGGGACGTGGTCAACGAGGCCTTCGCCGACGGAGGCGGCGGCCAGCACCGCGGCTCGGTGTTCCAGGGCGTGCTGGGCAACGGCTTCATCGAGGAGGCCTTCCGCACCGCCCGGAACGCCGACCCCTCCGCCAAGCTCTGCTACAACGACTACAACATCGAGAACTGGACCGACGCCAAGACCCAGGGCGTCTACAACATGCTCAAGGACTTCAAGTCCCGTGGCGTGCCCATCGACTGCGTCGGCCTCCAGAGCCACTTCGGGGCTGGAGGCCCGCCCGCGAGTCTCCAGACCACCCTCGCCAACTTCGCCGCGCTCGGAGTGGACGTCCAGATCACCGAGCTCGACATCGCCCAGGCATCCGCCACGGCGTACGCCAACGCCGTCCAGGCCTGCCTCAGCGTCGCCCGCTGCACCGGCATCACGGTGTGGGGCATCCGCGACAGCGACTCCTGGCGCGGCGGCGAGAACCCGCTGCTCTTCGACCACAACGGCAACAAGAAGCCCGCCCACCACGCCGTCCTCACCGCCCTGGCCGGCGCCGGCGGGAACACCCCGGGCGACGGCATCGTCTCCGGCGGCATCTACACGCTCTCCGACGTGGCCGCCGGACGCGTCCTCGACGAGCCCGCGGGACAGAACGGCAACGGCACCCCGCTCCAGGTCTGGGACGCCAGCGGCGCCACCAACCAACAGTGGCGCGCCACCAAGAACAACGACGGCTCCTACACGCTCACCAACCTCGCCAGCGACCGGGTCCTGGACGAACCCGGGGGCCGGACCGGCAACGGGACGAAGGTGCAGGTCTGGGACTCCAACACGGGCGCCAACCAGCACTGGAAGGCCACCCGGAACAGCGACGGCTCGTACACGCTGATCAACGTCGCCAGCGGCCGGGCCCTCGAGACCCCCAGCAACCAGACCGCCAACGGCACGCCCGTCCAGATCTGGGACTCCTGGGGCGCGACCAACCAGCACTGGAACTTCAGGCCCTCCGGTTCGTCGACGCCGACGCCGGCGCCCCCGGGCGGCTCGTGCGCCCTGCCGTCGACGTACCGGTGGTCGTCAACGGGCTCGTTGGCGCAGCCGGCCAACGGCTG
>NZ_JBEYVJ010000507.1:0-4255 GCF_040643935.1 Kitasatospora sp. NPDC047058
CGGCGATCGCCTTCGCCCGGGACAACTCCGGCGCCGCGTGGCTGACGCTGGGCGTCCACGAGGACAACCCGCGGGCCCGGGCCTTCTACCGGCGGCTCGGATTCGCCGACACCGGCAAGGTCGTCCCGTACATGCTGGACCCGGCGGAGAAGCTCCATATCCTGGGCTACCAGGACTTCCGCACGGCCCCGGTGTAGCCCGACCGGGCGATGCGGGCCCGGCCGCACGGCGCGGCCGGGCCCGGGTGCGGAGCGGGCCGGAGCGCCCGGGAGCGTGCGAACGGGTGAAGCATGTCACTGCTGCGCCCTGTGCCCTCACGGGGCCTGGACGGGTAGGTTCCTGCGACCAAGGGGGGAGGACCCCCCTCGGATGCGGATCCCGCCGTCAACGGCTCCTCCGACGAGAGAGGCACGAGTGATGTCTGCACAGGACTCAACGCTCCACCCCCCGCAGCGTGTCGGTGTGGTCGCCGAGTCGGCCGCCGGGGAGACCCGCGTGGCCGCGACACCGTCGACGGTACGCGGGCTGCTCAAGCTCGGCTACGAGGTCGTGGTCGACTCCGGGGCCGGCGAGGCCTCCGGCTTCACCGACGAGGCGTACACCGGGGCCGGCGCGCAGATCGCGGACGCCTGGTCGGCCGACATCGTCCTGAAGGTCAACGCGCCGTCGGCCGCGGAGATCGCCCGGCTGCAGGACGGCGCGACGCTGGTCGGCCTGCTCGCCCCGGCCCAGCGGCCCGAACTGCTGGAGGCGCTGTCGTCGCGCCCGGTCACCGCGCTCGCCCTGGACGCGGTGCCGCGGATCTCGCGGGCGCAGTCGATGGACGTGCTCAGCTCGATGGCGAACATCGCCGGGTACCGGGCGGTGATCGAGGCGGCCCACGTGTTCGGGCGCTTCTTCACCGGCCAGGTGACGGCGGCGGGCAAGGTCCCGCCGGCGAAGGTCCTGGTGGCCGGGGCCGGTGTGGCCGGGCTGGCCGCGATCGGCGCCGCCTCCAGCCTGGGGGCGATCGTCCGCGCGACCGACCCGCGGCCCGAGGTCGCCGACCAGGTCAAGTCGTTGGGCGGCGAGTACCTGGCGGTGAACGTCGTCCAGGAGGCGAGCACCGACGGCTACGCCAAGGCGACGTCGGCCGACTACGACCGCGCCGCGGCCGAGCTCTACCACGCGCAGGCCGAGGACGTGGACATCGTCGTCACCACCGCGCTGATCCCGGGGCGGCCCGCCCCGCGGCTGCTCACCGCCGCCGACGTGGCGGTGATGAAGCCCGGGAGCGTCATCGTCGACATGGCCGCCTCGCAGGGCGGCAACGTCGAGGGCACGGTCGCGGGCCGCACGGTGGTCACCGGCAACGGCGTGACCATCATCGGCTACACCGACCTCGCGTCCCGGCTGCCGGCCCAGGCGTCGCAGCTGTTCGGCACCAACCTGGTCAACCTGCTGACGCTGCTGACGCCGGGCAAGGACGGGCGGCTGGTGCTCGACTTCGACGACGTCGTCCAGCGCGCGGTGACCGTCGTCCGCGCGGGCGAGGTCACCTGGCCGCCACCGCCGGTGGCCGTGTCGGCCGCTCCCGCCACGCAGCCCGCGGCCGCGCCGGCGGTGCCGGAGCCGAAGCAGCCGCGGCTCACCCCGGCCGCCCGGTTCGGCCTGATCGGCCTCGGCATGCTGGCGATGTTCCTGCTGGTCGCCTTCGCCCCGGCCCAACTCGCCGAGAACTTCACGGTGTTCGCGCTCGCGGTGGTGATCGGCTACTACGTCATCGGGAAGGTCCACCACGCCCTGCACACCCCGCTGATGTCGGTGACCAACGCGATCTCCGGGATCGTGGTCGTCGGCGCGCTGCTGCAGATCGGGCACCAGGACGTGCTCGTCACCGTGCTGTCCTTCGTGGCGGTCCTGCTGACCAGCGTGAACATCTTCGGCGGCTTCGCCGTCACCCGCCGCATGCTGAACATGTTCTCGACGTCCCCGGAAAGGCGCTGAGCCCGATGACTTCCACAACGGCCGCCCACGCCGCGGACCTGGTCGCCGCCCTGTTGTTCATCCTCAGTCTGGCCGGACTGTCCCAGCACCGCACCTCCCGCGCCGGCGTCGGCTACGGCATCGCCGGCATGGCGCTCGCCCTGGTCGCCACCGTCGTGGTGGCGGCGCAGAGCATCACCGCCGGTGCCGTCGCCCTGATCGTGGTCGCGATGGCGCTGGGCGGCGCGATCGGCCTGCTGCGGGCGCGGCAGGTCGAGATGACGCAGATGCCGGAGCTGATCGCCGTCCTGCACAGCTTCGTCGGCCTCGCCGCGGTCCTGGTCGGGTGGAACAGCTACCTGGAGGTCGAGTCGCACGGCGCGGCCCAGACCGCCGTCTCCGCCGACCTGCTGGGCATCCACCACGCCGAGGTGTTCATCGGCATCTTCATCGGCGCGGTCACCTTCACCGGCTCCATCGTCGCCTTCCTCAAGCTGTCCGCCCGGATCGCCTCGCGGCCGCTGACGCTGCCCGGCAAGAACGCGCTGAACCTCGGCGCGCTCGGCGCCTTCGTGGGACTGACGGTCTGGTTCACGGTCAGCCCGGGCCTCGGCCTGATGATCGCGGTGACCGTGCTGGCGCTCGCGCTGGGCTGGCACCTGGTCGCCTCGATCGGCGGCGGCGACATGCCCGTCGTCGTCTCCATGCTCAACAGCTACTCGGGCTGGGCGGCGGCGGCCGCCGGGTTCCTGCTGGACAACAACCTGCTCATCGTGACCGGTGCCCTGGTCGGCTCCTCCGGCGCCTACCTGTCCTACATCATGTGCAAGGCGATGAACCGCTCCTTCCTCTCCGTGATCGCCGGCGGCTTCGGCATCGAGGCCGCCTCGGGCGGGGGCGAGGAGCAGGGCGAGCACCGCGAGATCCGCGCGGACGAGGCGGCCCGGCACCTCACGCAGGCCCGGTCGGTGGTCATCACCCCCGGTTACGGGATGGCGGTGGCGCAGGCGCAGCACCCGGTCGCGGAGCTCACCCGCCGGCTGCGCGAGCGCGGGGTCGAGGTCCGCTTCGGCGTCCACCCCGTCGCCGGCCGGCTGCCCGGTCACATGAACGTGCTGCTCGCCGAGGCGAAGGTGCCGTACGACATCGTCCTGGAGATGGACGAGATCAACGACGACTTCGCCGAGACCTCGGTCGTGCTCGTCATCGGCGCCAACGACACCGTCAACCCGGCCGCCACCGACGACCCGGCCAGCCCGATCGCCGGCATGCCGGTCCTGCGGGTGTGGGAGGCGGAGCAGGTGATCGTGTTCAAGCGGTCGATGGCCTCCGGCTACGCGGGCGTCCAGAACCCGCTGTTCTTCCGCGAGAACAGCGGGATGCTCTTCGGCGACGCCAAGCAGAGCGTCGAGGAGATCCTCCGGGCCCTCGACGCCGACGGGCCTGGCGACGCGGCACCGGCCGTCCGCCGGGCCGCGGCGGAGGGGAGGGCCACCGTGTAGCGCGGCGCACGGGGGCGGGGCGGCGGTGGAAAACGGGGTTTCCGGTCTCCGTCGTGTCGATCCGCGGCCGCCCCGTTCGACCTGGGATAGAGAGGGTCGGACAGCGAACCCCCGGACGAAGGAGACCAGCCATGGCCAAGTACATGTTGATCATGCGGGGCAGTGACGAGTCGGTCGCGAAGATGACGGAGACGCCCTTCGACGAGATGCTCGAAACGATGGGGCGCTACAACGAGGAGCTGATCCGGGCGGGCGTGCTCGTCGCGGCCGAGGGCTTGGACGACGCCGCGCAGGGCGTGGTGGTCGACCTCGGCGGGGAGGCCCCGGTCGTCACCGACGGCCCGTACGGCGAGACCAAGGAGCTGTTCGGCGGCTTCTACATCCTCGACGTGGCCTCGAAGGAGGAGGCGGTCGCCTGGGCCAAGCGGATGCCGCCGTTCCCCGGATCGAAGATCGAGATCCGGCGCGTGCCGGGCATCGACGAGTTCCCGCAGGACAACGAGTGGATCGTGAAGGAGCGGGCATGGCGCGAGCGGACCGGCCAGGTCTGACGCCCGCGCCGGCCGACGGCCCGCCGGGCACCGAACCGGCCCGGCGGGCCGTCGAGGCCCTCTGGCGGATCGAGTCCGCGCGGATCGTCGGCGCGCTCACCCGCTACACCGGCGATTTCGACCTCGCCGAGGACGTCGCCCATCATCGAGGGGCGGATCGTTCTGGTGTCGCCCACCTGGGACCACGAGAACGTCGCCGCGAAGATCCGCCGCCAGCTCGACCTGCGCGTCGACGAC
>NZ_JBEYVJ010000508.1:0-4253 GCF_040643935.1 Kitasatospora sp. NPDC047058
GCCGTCCTGCGCGCCCGCTGCGACGCCGGCGCCGCCGCCATGATGGTCACCCACGAACCCCGCCACGCCGCCTGGGCCGACCGCGTCGTCTTCCTCAGCGACGGCCGGATCGTGGACGAGGGCTCCGGCCAGAGCGCCGACGTCCTGCTGCGGATGGCCGCCCGCCACGGCCGGGTCCACCCGGCCGACCGGATCGGGGCCGCCCGATGAGGCTCCGTCCGCTCAAGGTCGCGCTGCGCATCGCCCGCCGCGACGCCCTGCGCGCCAAGGGCCGCAGCGCCCTCGTCATCGCCATGGTCGCGCTGCCCGTCCTCGGCGTCTCCGGCGCCGACGTCGTCTACCGCAGCGGCCAGCTCACCCCCGCCGAGCGGGCCGAGCGGCTGCTCGGCGGCGCCGACGCGTACGTCACCGCGTACGCGCCCGGCAGCACCGTCCACCAGGCCCCGTTCGCCGAGGACGGCGCCTACGCCGTCGCACCGAGGCCGAACGAGGCGCCCACCCCCGAACAGGCCCGGGGCGCCGCCGCCGTCCCCGCCGAGCTGCTGAAGGAACTGCTGCCCGGCGCCGTCCTGCTGCCGGCCGGCCCCGGGCCCACCGCGAGCGCCGCCTCCCGCGACGGCCTGCTCCAGACCGACACCGCCGAGGCCGACCTGGCCGACCCGGCCTGGAAGGGCCGGATCGACCTGGTCGAGGGCCGTGCGCCCCAGGGCCCGCACGAGGCGGCCGTCACCCGGGCGTTCCTGCGCGAGTCCGGGCTCGGCCTCGGCTCCGGCACCACCCTCAAGGGGCTGGAGAAGACGCCGTTCACCGTGACCGGCGTGGTGGAGCACCCCGGCGACCTCGACAAGGTCGAGTTCGTCGGCCGCCCGGGCGAGGTGATCGAGCCGCTCGCCGCCCTGACCCCGGCCGCCAAACCGCCGACCGGCGTCTCCGAACAGGCCGCCGACAAGGCGTCCTGGCTGGTCCGGCTCCCCGCCGGCCAGACCCTCGACCGGGCCGGCGTCCAGCGGCTGAACGCACACGGGTTCACCGCCACCTCCCGCGCCGTCGCGGCCGGCCCGTCCGCCGGGGCGGACGACTCCTACCGCGGCCCGTCGGCCGGCACCGGCGACGCCCTGGCCGGCTCCCCCCGCCGGAACACCGTGGTCGTGGTGGCCACCGTCGCCGCCATGGCCCTGCTGGAGGTGGCCCTGCTCGCCGGGCCCGCCTTCGCGGTCGGCGCCCGCCGCTCCCGCCGACAGCTGGCGCTGCTCGCGGCCACCGGCGGGGACCGCGGGCACGTCGCCGCCGTCGTCCTCGGCGCCGGCCTGGTGCTCGGCGTGGCCGGCGCGGCGGCCGGCGTCCTGCTCGGCACCGGCCTGGTGGCGGTGCTCCGGCCGTGGATCGAGGAGACCGCCGGCAGCCGGTTCGGCCACTTCGGCCTGCGGATCACCGACCTCGCGGCGATCGGCGCCGTCGGCCTGCTCACCGCGCTGCTCGCCGCCGCGCTGCCCGCCCTGCAGGCCGCCCGGCAGAGCGTCACCGCCGGTCTGCACGGCCGCGACACCGTCCGCGCGCCGAGCAGGCGGACCACCGCCCTCGGCGTCGTGCTCTTCGTCGCGGGTGCGGCCACCGCCCTGCTCGCCGTCGGCACCGACGACGGCACCGGGCGCGGCATCGCCGTCCTGGCCGGCCTCGACCGGATGACGCTGATGGTGCTGGCCGGCTCGGTCACCGCCGAACTGGGCCTGCTCCTGCTCACCCCGCTGCTGATCGCGCTCTGCGGCCGGCTCGCCCGCCACCTGCCGCTCGGCGGCCGGCTCGCGCTGCGCGACTCCGCCCGCCACCGCGGACGCACCGCCCCCGCCGTCGCCGCCGTGATGGCCGCCGTGGCCGGTGCGGTCGCCGTCGGCCTCTACACCGGCAGCACCGAGGCGCGGGACCGCGCCGCCTACCGGCCGTTCACCCCGGTCAACGCCGTCACCCTCGCCGTCACCCCGGACGACCCGCAGCTCCCCCGGCTGCGCTCGGCCGTCGAACAGGACATCCCCGGCCTCGGCGAACGCGCCGACCTCGCCCAGGCGTTCTACTCCTGGTGCCCGGGCTGCTCCAGCACCGTCACCGTCAAGGGCGGCAGCGGACTGCACGGGCCGACCACCCTCGTCGTCGGCGACGCCGCCGCCCTGCACAACGCCTTCGCCCTCCGCGACCCGGCCGCCGAGCAGGCGCTCGCCGCCGGCAAGGCCGTCGTCTTCGACCCCGCACGGATCCACGACGGCAAGGTGCTGCTCCAGCTCACCGGCGGGTTCACCGGCGGCACGCAGCCCGGCTCGGGCGCGTCCCAGGAGATCAAGGAGCTCGCCGTCGACGCCGTCCTGGTCGCGGACCCGGACGCCGCCCGGTACGGGACCGGCATCGTCGGCGCCGCGACCGTGCAGCGCCTCGGCCTGACCGTCAAGCCCGTGGGCGCGGTCTGGCTGCCCGCCACCGCACCCGACCACCGGGCCCAGCAGCGGGCCGCCGCCACCGCCGACCGGCTGGCGCCGCTGGCCCAGCTCGACGTCGAGCGCGGCTACCGGCCCAAGAGCGACCTGCCGGCCCTCGCCCTCACCGGCTTCGCGGCGCTGGTCGTCCTCGGCGCCGCCTGCATCGCCACCGGCCTCGCCGCCGCCGACTCCCGGCGCGACCAGGCCACCCTGGCCGCCGTCGGCGCGCCGCCCGGCATCCGCCGCCGGCTCTCCGGCGTCCAGTGCGCGCTGATCGCCTTCCTCGGCGCGGCGCTCGGCACCGTCAACGGGTTCGTGCCCGCGCTCGCCCTGCTCCGGGCGAAGGCCGCCGGCCTGCCGGGCGCGGCCGCCCCGGTCGTCGTCCCCTGGACCGGGATCGCCCTCACCGTGCTCGCCCTCCCGCTGCTCGCCGGCCTGCTCGCCGCCGCCGTCACCCGCTCCCGCATCCCGCTCACCCGCCGCCCCGGCTGAGGCCCCGCCGGCCCGCGACCGTCCCCGGCGGCGCGCCCCGACCGGGCGCGCCGCCCCGGCACACCGTCAGGAGTCCACCACCGTGCAGCAGACCCCGACAGCGACGACCCTCCGCCGGCCGGACGGGCCGCAACCGCCCGTCCCGGCCGGCCCGTCGGCCCGCGCCACCCGATGGGCCAGCGCCACCCGATGGGCCCGGCAGGCCCGCGGCCGGCGCTGGTTCCGGCCCGGCGCGGTGCTCGCCGGGTACGCCGCGGCGGTGCTCGCCCGGCTCCTGCTCGTCCGGCACCTCAGCTACCCGTCCGTGCACCCCGACGAGGAGTCGTACCTGGTGCTGGCCCGCGTGCTGGCCGGGCGGCCGGCCACCGAGATGCCGGCCGGCGTGGTCATCCCGGGCGGGTACCCGCTGCTGATCTCCCCGGCGCTGCGGATCGCGGACGACCCGGTGACGGCCTACCACCTGGTGATGGGGATCAACGCTCTGCTCAACGCGCTGGTCTTCCCGCTCGCCCTCCTGGCACTGCGCCGGCTGGGCCTGGGCCGGCTGCCCGCGTACGTCTTCGCCGCGGTCACCGCCCTGCTGCCGCCCGTGGTCTTCTACGCCGAGTTCGCCCTCACCGACGCCGTGCTGCCGGTGCTGGTCCTGGCCTGGCTGCTCTGCCTGCACGGCTGGCTCTCCGACGGCCCCGCCGGGCGCCGCGCCCGGTACGCGGCCGGGGCCGGCGCGGCCGCGGCGTACACCATGGCGACGCACGACCGCGGCGGCGTCGTGGTCGCGGTCACCGCGGTGGTGCTGGTCGGCGCACTGCTGCTGCGGTGGGCGCCGTGGCGCAGCACGGTGGCCGGCCTGGCCGCGCTCGGCGCCGGCGCGGCCTTCGCCGGGGCGCTGGCGTGGTGGCTGAACCGGCAGTTCACCGTCGAGCCGAGCAAGGTCGGCAGCTACCTGTGGGAGGGCCTGACGGACCCCGGCATCCTGCAGCGCACGCTGACCAGGACGGCCGGACAGATCTGGTACTTCACCGTCTCCACCTGGGGATTCGGCGGGCTGGCGGTCGTCGTCTGCGTGTACGCCGTGTTCAGCGGCCGCTTCCCGCGCCCGCACCGGATCGCCGGCGGCGTCCTGGTGGCACTGCTCGTCGGCACCGCGTTCGCCGCGGCCGCCGCGCTCCCGGACGACGGGCGGATCGACAACTGGGTCTACGCCCGGTACACCTCCTACCTCGTCCCGGCCGCCTTCGTCACCGGTGCGGCCGTGCTCTGCCGGGCCGGCCGCCGCCGCCCCGAGCGCCCGCCGGC
>NZ_JBEYVJ010000509.1:0-4237 GCF_040643935.1 Kitasatospora sp. NPDC047058
GCGGCGGCCTGGCGGCGGCCGTCCCGGCACTCGCGGCGGGGTGGCGCTGGCCGGCCGCGGCCGGAGTCGCCGGGTACGCCGCGGGCGTGGCCCTCGCCGCCGGCCTGTTCGTCCGCACGGTGCGCCGGCGCGCCGCCGTCTCGGCGGCGGCCGCCTGGATGCTCGCCGCCGCACTCGGCTGGCTCCTGGTCGGCCTGGTGGCGGACGTCTTCCTGCTCTGCGGCCGGACCCTGACGGCTCTGCAGGACGACATCGGGCCGCTCGTCCCGGTGCTGCTGATCGGCTTCACCGGGCAGGCCCTGATCGGCGCCCTCAGCTATCTGCTGCCGGTCGTGCTCAGCCGCGGTCCGCAGCAGCGCGCCGGGCTGCAGCACACCCTGGACCGGGCGTGGCGGGCACGCCTGGCCCTGCTCAACCTCGCCGTACCGCTGCTGGCGCTTCCGCTGCCCTCCCCCGCCGGCCCGGCCGGTGCGGTGATCGCCGGTGCGGGCGTGGCGGCCTTCCTGGCGCTCCTGCTGCGGGTGTCCGTCCGCACCTGGGCGGGACACCGGGCCGGGCCGGTCCGGGCCGCCCACCGCGGGCTGCTGGCCGGCACGGCCGCCGGCACCGCGCTCACCGTGGCGGCCGCGCTGGTGGCGGGCAGCGGCGGGACCACCCCGCAGCCGCCGCCGTCGCCCGCCGCCGCGGGCACCCGGACCATCGCGGTCTCCCTGGAGGCCATGCGGGTCAGCCCGGACCGTGTCGAGGTGCCGCACGGCACGGCCGTACGGCTGGTCGTCACCAACCACGACGCCCAGCGGCACGACCTGACCGTCCAGGACGGCCCCGCCACCCGGCTGCTCGGCCGGGGCGAGAGCGGCACCCTCGACCTCGGGCCGCTCACCGCGGACCGCCAGGCCTGGTGCTCCGTCCCGGGCCACCGGGCCGCCGGCATGCGCCTGGCCCTCGTCGTCGGACACCCCGGTGCGGGCGCTGCCACCCCGTCACCCTCCATGGCCGCGCCGGGCGCGGCCGCCGGTGACGGGCCCGACCTCGCCCGGGAGTTCTCCCCCGGCTGGAGCCCGCGCGCCGCCGCCCTGCCCCCCGCGACCGCCGACACGGTGCACCGGGTCGAACTGCACGCCGTCGGCGTCAGGGCCGAGGTCGCGCCCGGGGTGACCCGGGAGCTGTGGACCTTCGGCGGCACCGCCCCCGGCCCCACGCTGCGCGGCAGGGTCGGGGACACCTTCGAGGTCACCCTGGTCAACGACGACACCATGGGCCACGGCATCGACTTCCACGCGGGCGCCCTCGCGCCCGACGGGCCGATGCGCACCATCGGCCCCGGCGAACGGCTGGTCTACCGCTTCACCGCCGAGCGCGCCGGTGCCTGGCTCTACCACTGCAGCGCCGCGCCGATGCTCCAGCACATGGGCAACGGCATGTACGGCGCCGTGGTGATCGACCCGCCCGGCCTCGCCGCAGCCGACCGGGAGTACCTGCTGGTCGCCTCCGAGCTGTACCCGGGCGAGCCGGGCAGCGAGCAGCAGGTGGCCGCGATGCGGGCCGGCACCCCCGACGCCTGGGCGTTCAACGGGGTGGCCGCCCAGTATGCCAAGGCGCCGCTGACGGCCCGTGCCGGGCAACGCGTGCGGTTCTGGGTGGTCGCGGCCGGACCGGCCGGCGGCATCGCCTTCCACGTCGTCGGCGCGGTCTTCGACACCGTCTACAAGGAGGGCGCCTACCTGCTCACGCCGTCCTCCCCCGGCGGGTCGCAGGTGCTCGACCTGGCGCCCGCGCAGGGCGGGTTCGTCGAGACGGCCTTCGCCGCGGCCGGCCACTACACCTTCCTCGACCATGACATGCGCCACGCCGAAGCCGGGGCGCGCGGCCTCGTGGAGGTGAAGTGATGGACCCGCTCGGACTCTGGTCCCTGGTGCGCTTCACCCACGTGTGCGGTGCCGTGCTCTGGGTCGGCGGACAGCTCGCGCTGTCGGCCGTGATCCTCCCGCTGGCCCGCCGGCAGTTCCCCGCCGACGTCGCCGCCCGGTTCGCCACCGCCGTGGGCCGCCGGTTCGGCCTGCTCACCGGGGCGCTGTTCCTGCCGGCGCAGCTCGGCACCGGCGTCGCACTGGCCTGGCACCGGGGCGTCACCTGGGCCTCGCTGGGCGAGCCCGGCTACGGCCGGGACCTGGCGGCCAAGCTCGCGCTGTTCACGGCGGTGATGCTCGCGGCCGCCGCGCACGGCTGGGCCCACGCCAGGGGCCGTGCCGAACTCGCCCGGGCCCTCGCCGTCGCCTCGCTGGCCGGCTCGCTCGGCGTCGTCCTGCTCGCCGCCGCGCTGCCCGGCACCTGATCCGCCCGCCCCTCCCACCCACCGCCACACCCCACCGCCACACCGCACCGCAGCGCCACACGCACCCACCGCCACACCCACCGTCGCACTCGGCGGAGAAACGGAGACCCCACCATGGACACCCGCCCGACCGGGGACAGACCAGCCGCACCGACCTCCGGGCAGCGCACCCTGATGCTGACCCTGGCCACCCTCGGCTTCGCCCTCAACTTCTGGGCCTGGGCGCTGATCAGCCCGCTCGCCACGCGGTTCAAGGACACCCTCGGCCTCAGCTCGTTCCAGCAGTCGCTGCTGGTCGCCGTCCCGGTGATCGTCGGCTCGCTGGGCCGCATCCCGGTGGGCGCGCTCACCGACCGCTACGGCGGCCGGGTGATGTTCCCCCTGGTGTCCGCCGCCACCATCGTGCCGGTGCTGTACCTCGGCCTGGTCGGGCACTCGTCGCTGACCGAGCTGCTCGTCGGCGGGTTCTTCCTGGGCATCGGCGGCACGTCCTTCGCCATCGGCGTCCCCTTCGTCAACGGCTGGTTCCCCCCGGAGCGGCGCGGTACGGCCATCGGCGTCTTCGGGGCCGGCATGGGCGGCACCGCGATCAGCGCGCTGACCACGGTGAACCTGGTCAAGAGTCACGGCGTCGCCACCCCCTTCGTGCTCACCGCGATCGTGCTCGCCGTGTACGCGGTGGTGGCGCTGGTCCTGCTGCGCGACGCGCCGGGACGCGCCGTGCCCACCGAGCCGCTGGCCCGCCGCCTCGGCGGCACGCTCCGGCTGCGCGTCACCTGGCAGGCCTCGGCGCTGTACGCCGTCGCCTTCGGCGGCTACGTCGCCTTCTCCGTCTACCTCCCCACCTACCTCAAGACCGCCTACGGGCTCCAGCAGGCCGACGCCGCGAACCGGATGGCCGGGTTCGTCCTGCTGGCGGTGCTGATGCGGCCGGTCGGCGGCTGGCTGTCGGACCGGACGAGCCCCGTACGGGTGCTGGGCTGGGCGCTGGCCGTGGTCGCGGCGGGCGCCCTGCTGCAGGGCTTCACCCCGCCGCTGGCCCCGCTCGGCACGGCGGCGTTCCTGACCATGGCCGCGGCCCTCGGCACCGGCAGCGGGGCGACGTTCGCCCTGGTCGCCCTGGTCGCGCCGGCGAACCGGGTCGGCTCCGTCACCGGGGTGGTGGGGGCGGCGGGCGGCCTCGGCGGCTTCGTCCCGCCGCTGGCCCTGGGCGCCCTGTACGGCAGCTACCACTCGTACGCGGCCGGCCTGGTGGCCCTCACCGTGGTCGCCGTGGCCGCCGCGGTCTTCACCGCCACCCGGGTCCGGCGCGCCGTCCAGGCCTGACCTCCGGACGAGCATTCAGACGAGCATCCGGTCGCCGGCCGACCGGGAGGAAAGGACCGCCCGACATGTGCGAGTACTGCGGGTGCCAGGCACTGGCCACCATCCGCGACCTGACGAGCGAACACGACGCCGTGGTCAACCTGATCGGCGCCGTCCGGGCCGCGCACCACGACGGCGACGCGCCGGGCATGGCCGCCGTCACCCGGGACATCGCCGCCGTGCTCCGCCCGCACACCGAGGTCGAGGAGCGCGGCCTGTTCCCCTTCATGGCCGCCGAGTTCCCCGAGCACATCGCCATCCTGGAGGCGGAACACCGGCAGATCGACGCCGTCCTCGGCGAGGCCGCGGACGGCACGCCCGCCGACCCGGCCTGGCCGCAGCGGCTGCTGGACACCCTCGGCCGGCTGCGGGCGCACATCCTGAAGGAGCAGGACGGCGTCTTCCCCGCCGCGCTCGCCCAGCTGAGCGGGGAGGAGTGGGAGGCGGTCGAGGCCGTGCGCGCCCGGGTCGGCACGGCGCTGCCGGGCTGACCTCGGCCTCAATGACCGCGCGCCGGGCGGCAACTGCCGCCCGGCG
>NZ_JBEYVJ010000510.1:0-4231 GCF_040643935.1 Kitasatospora sp. NPDC047058
CGACCGTCGCCCTGCACCCCGCGAGCGCCGGCCCCGGTACGCCGTCGGCCGGAGCGAGCGGCGCACCGGGCACCCCGGGCAGCCAGGCCGGCCCCGGAGCGAACCCCGACGGGGGCACCACCGGGGGCACCGAAGCGGGCCGGACGCCGACCGTCACGCCGAGCACGCCGCCGCCCCCCGGGCCCGTCGAGCGCCCGGTCAAGTTCCCGGACCTCCACGGGGTGATGATCGACGTCCCGAACGGCTGGGTCAGCCTCGCCGTCCTGACCGGCAAACCGCCGACCGCCACCGGCTACCTGGCGAGCCAGCCGCTGGACACCCGGACCGCCTGCCCGCTGCAGCAACAGGGCTGCGTCCCCGTCAACACACTGTCCGACGGCACACTGTCCGACGGCGGCACGCTGATCACCCTCAGGCTGGTCGGCGACAGCTCGGAGGCCAAGAAGATCTACGGGTACGACGGTCCGGCCGTCGCGACCGAGGTCGACAAGACCTGCCGCGGCTGGGGCGGCACCGCTCAGCTGGTGGGGCACCGGGCCGTGATCCTGGACAGCGGGATGGCCGTGATCGAGCTCTCCGCCTGCCTCAACGGTTCGTCCGTGCCGGGCGTGCAGAAGGTGCAGCAGCTCCTCGACACGCTCCGCTACACCGGAGACGCCCCGGTGGCCCCCGGCAGCACCCGCGGCTGACCACGCGTCGCCCCTGCTCGCCCGCTCCCCCTTTCGCTCCTTCCGAAGGCGGTTCCGCCATGTCCCTACCCCGTCGTGCCCTCGCCGGGATGGCGCTGATCCTGGCGGGCTGTGCCCCCGGTGCGGCGTCCCCGGCCGACCGGGCCGCCCCGGCTCCCCCGCTGCCCGCCGCCGGTGCCGACACCGACCGGCTTCGACGGCGAGCCGCTCCGAGGACCTGCGGGAGCTGCTGCTCGCCCTCGCCCCGGCCCGGCGGCCGGTGGTGGTGATGGGGGACGCGGAGGCACTGGCGCGGTAGCGGGCCCGGCCGGCGGACGCCGGTCAGTCGACGGGGCCGCCCGGTGCGCCGGCCTCGGGCGGAAGCGGGTCCGGCCGTGGGCGCCCGGGTGACGGAGGGGTCTCCGAGCCCACCCGGGGGCGAGCCTCGCCGTCCCGGCGGACCTGTGCGGCCACCGTGCTCAGCGCGTGCTCGTACGCGGTCAGTGACGGGAGATCGGGTGCCCAGGCGCCGGACACCGCCCGGTCCGGCTCGGCCTCGCTCCACGAAGGTGCGGGCAGGGTGAGCGCGACCAGGTCGGCTGGTTCGAGGGCGCCCGCCGAGTGCTCCGGGCCGACCGGCTGCAGCACCCCCACCAGGTGCCTGCTCTGCCTGACGACCCGGTCGGCCAACTCGAACCGCTCGTCGTCCAGCAGCGCCCAGCGGTCCAGCAGCATCACCACCGGGATTCCCGCGGTGTCGTCACGCAGGACCCGGGTGCCCGCCGAGACCAGGTCGTGCACCGTCGGCCGGAGTCCGAACCGCCGGAGCAGCGCAGCCGTGTGCTCCGCCAGCGGCCGTGCCAGCGCACCCGGCCAGGGGTTCCAGTCGGTCCGCCGCGGCCCGTAGGCGGCCGGGCTCTGCTCCGGCCGCAACTCGTCCTGTCGGCAGGCCAGGACCAGGACCCTGATGTCCGGCCCGGCTCCGGAGCCGGACTCGAAGGCATCGGGCAGGCCGGCGAGGTTCATCCGGCGACCGACCGGAATCACCGTCTCCTCCGCCACCTCGACGATCCGCCGGGCCAGCCGGTGCACCGCGAGCTCGTAGGCGGAGCGGAAGTGGCGCAGACTCATCAGGGCGTACATGCCCTCGGCGGCGTAGTCCGGCCCGAAGCCCGCGTGATCGGCCCGGAGCCGGGCCACCACCTCCGGCACGCGATGGCGCGTCGGAGCACTCCACTGCACCGGCACGATGCCGCTGTGGTGCTCCGAGTCCGCGGTCGCCGGGTAGACCTGCCGCCGGGTGAAGGCGTGCCACTCCTGGCCGCACGACCGGTCGGCGAAGTACCGGGGCGAGTAAAGCGGCACGAAGACCCGGCAGGTGGCCAGCGCCCGCGCCGCACGTTCGGAAGCCGTCGGCCCGCGCTCGGGGTCGTCGTCCATGATCCCGACCGGCACTCCGGCCGGCACGACGGTGAGCTGCAGGATGGCGTCGCTGAGGTCCTCGCAGAGCTTCCGGACCCAGAGGGCGGGGTCCATCCCGTCGGCCGCGGCCGGGGTCGGAGCGTGGCTGAGGTAGAAGTACGGCCGGACGTCCTCGTCGTCGGCCGCGCCGCCCGCGGCCGGCGGCCCGGGCAGCCGGCGGCTGAGGTAGGCGTCGGCCGCCGCCTCGATCTCGCGGGCGTGGCCGGCCGCGCCGAGGCGGCGGGCGCCGCTGGCGAGCCGCAGCAGGTCACCGCGGTCCGCGTGCTCCAGCACCGCCCGCCAGAGTTCCTCGGGCGGGGCCGAGTCCGGCGGCCGGCAGCGATGGTGCCAGGCCTCCACCAGCGGGTGGAGGGTGTAGGAAACGTCGTCGGCCGCCCCGGAGACCGTCCGCTGCTCGGCGCGGAACAGGCCGGCGCCTTCGTGGTCCCGCCGGGTGGCGAACTCCATCGCCTCCTCGAACCAGCTGTCCCGCAGCCGGTCGCGGGGGGTGGGGCCGCCCCGGTAGCCCGGCGCCGCGTCCGCCAGGAGCCGGGCGGGGAGGGCCCGCCGGTGACCCATCCGGAGCATGTCCGTCGTCGCGTCCAGGACCGCGCGGACCATCGGCGGTGCCTGGTCGTACCGGGCGCGCAGTCCGGACGCCGCGGTCAGGGCCTGAACGATCCGCCGGTCCCTGGTCGCCTGGACCACCTCGCCGAGCCGGGGATCGAGCAGAGCGGCCGCCCCGGCCTCCTCCCGGGTGAACTCGGTCGGCACGTGGACGGTCCTGGTCCGCACCAGGGGCAGCATCCGCGCCAACGGGCTCTGGGCGAACCTCGCACGGAGGTCCTCGTCCGGGTCCGCCTGGCGCACCGTACCGAGCAGGACCACCGGGGCCCGGTCCTGGTCGGCGGCCAGTTCCGCCAGTGCCTCGGCAAGGCGGGGGCCCTCCGTCACCGAGGAGTTGAAGAGCCGTTCGATGTCGTCCAGCCAGACGACCGTGTGCGGGCCGGTCCCCCGCAGCCGTGCCAGGTCCTCCCCCGTGGCCTGCGGCCGCTGCAGCACCCATCCGGAGGGCAGCCGGCGCAGCAGCTCGAAGCACGCCCGCGTCTTGCCGGTGGCCCGCCTGCCGGCGGCCAGCAGGAGCAGGCTCCGGTGCTCCGGGGCGGTCGGCAGCAAGGCCGCCAGCGAGTCGTCCAGGGCGCGCCGGTAGTAGGGCGTCAGGACGGGAAGGCCCGGCTCGTCCGGGAGCCGGTCCGTGGGCCGCACGCCGAGGAGTTCGGGGTACTCCAGGGCCTCCGCGACGGGCACGGCCCCGGACAGGCGGGCCGGCGTGCGGGCCCCGTGACCGGCCGGGGACTCGGCGAACGGGAGGGCGTCCGGGGTCACTTCGCGGGTGCGGCTGTCGTCGGTGACGCGGACGGCCGGGAAGTCGGCGGCGGTGCTGCGGCTGCGCGAGCGAAGGTAGGCGGCCACCTCGTGGCGGACGGTGCGGCGGACCACCGCGACGTCGTCGCGGCGCTGCGCACCGAGGAGAGCGTCGCGGACGCCGGGCAGGAACTCGAACTCGACGCCGTCCGGGTGGAAGCCGGGCGGTGGGGCCTCCCAGGGGGCGAGCAGGCCGCCGAGCAGGACCTCGGCGAGGTGGCCGTGGTCGGCCTGCGGGACCATCGCCCGGCGGACCAGGGTCATCACCGGGAGCACCAGCGGGACGGCGGACAGGTGGCCGGCCAGTTCCTGGGCCAGTGGGGAGGCGGTCGCCCGGAACTGTTTCAAGGCCAGCTCCGCGGTGGTCGGAACGGGTGGCTGTGACGCCGCCGACGGGACGGCCGTCACCACGGCACCGGCTGTGGACGGCGGACCGGCTGTGGACGGCGGACCGGTCGTGGCGGCGGGCGCCTGCGCGGTCCCGCCGACCAGCAGACAGCTGAGCCGCTCGCGGCGGCCGCCGCCGGAGACCAGCGCGGCGAGCGCGGCCAGTGAGCCCGGGCTCGGGTCGACCACCGGCACCGGCAGCGGCCGCTCGATGGCGCGGTCGCGCAGCCGCCGGTGGGACCGGCCGCGCGGGCGGACGGCGGTGGCCTCCCAGCCGGCGTTGGGCGCGG
>NZ_JBEYVJ010000511.1:0-4211 GCF_040643935.1 Kitasatospora sp. NPDC047058
GGCCCGCCGGGCAGCCCGCGGCCGCGCCGCCCGAGGACCAGGCGGTCGCGGTGATCGGCCTGGCCGGCCGCTTCCCCCTGGCCGACGACCTGGACGAGTTCTGGCGCAACCTCACGGCCGGCCGCGACTGCGTCACCGAGATCCCGGCGGACCGCTGGGACCACAGCCGCTGGTACGACGCCGACCCGGCCGCGCCCGGCCGCGCCCACACCCGCTGGGGCGGCTTCCTGCGCGACGTGGACCGCTTCGACCCGGTCTTCTTCGGGATCTCGCCCCGCCAGGCCGAGGTGATGGACCCGCAGGAGCGGCTGTTCCTGCAGACCTCGTGGCACGCGCTGGAGGACGCCGGATACCGCCGGGCCGACCTGTCCGGCCGCCCGGTGGGCGTGTACGTCGGCGTCATGTACGGCGAGTACCAGTTCCACGGCGCGCTGGACGCGCTGCGCGGCGGCCGCCCGCTGACCGGCTCGTCCTTCGCGACCATCGCCAACCGGGTCAGCCACGCCCTCGACCTGTCCGGCCCGAGCATGGCCCTGGACACCATGTGCTCGTCCTCGCTCACCGCCATCCACCTGGCCTGCGAGAGCCTGCGCCGGGGCGAGTCCGAGCTGGCCCTCGCCGGCGGCGTCAACGTCTCGGTCCACCCCTACAAGTACGCGTTCCTGAGCCAGGGCCGCTTCCTCTCCTCCGACGGGCGCTGCCGGGCCTTCGGCGCCGGCGGCGACGGCTACGTGCCGGGCGAGGGGGTCGGCGCCGTCCTGCTCAAGCCGTACCGCAAGGCCGTCGAGGACGGCGACCGGATCCACGGCGTCATCCTGGCCAGCGCCGTCAACCACGGCGGCCGGACCAACGGCTACACCGTGCCGAGCCCCCGGGCGCAGCAGCGGGTGATCACCGACGCGATGGCCCGGGCCGGGGTGACCCCGGAGGACATCGGCTACGTCGAGGCCCACGGCACCGGCACCAACCTCGGCGACCCGATCGAGCTGACCGGCCTGACCAACGCCTACCGCGAGGCCGGCGCCGCGCCCGGCACCTGGCCGATCGGCTCGGTCAAGTCCAACGTCGGCCACCTGGAGTCCGCCGCCGGGATGGCCGGCCTGGCCAAGGTGCTGCTCCAGTTCGCCCACCGGACGCTGGTGCCCTCGCTGCACAGCGCCGAGCTCAACCCGAACATCGACTTCGCCCGCTCCCCGTTCCGGGTGCAGCGCGAGCTCGCCGCCTGGCCCGAGGGCGAGCGGCCGCGCCGGGCCGGGCTGAGCTCCTTCGGCGCCGGCGGCTCCAACGCGCACCTCGTGCTGGAGGAGTCGCCGCGCCCCGACCCCTCGGCCGACCGGCCGGCGGGGGAGCAGCACGCCCACGAGCCCGTCCTCTACCTGCTCTCCGCCCGCGACGAGGAGCGCCTGCGCGCCTACGCCGGCCGGTCGGCGGCGTTCCTGGAGACCGAACGCGTCCCGCTGGCCGACCTCTGCTTCACCACCCAGGTGGGCCGCGAGGCCCTGCAGACGCGCCTCGCGGTGGTCGCCACCGACGGCGCCGGCCTGGTCGCCGCGCTGCGCCGCTACGCCGAGGGCGGCCCGCTGCCGGCCGTCACCGACGACGGCGCCCTGGAGGAGGCGGCCCGCCGCTGGCTGGGCGGCGCCGACGTCGACTGGGCCGCCTGGCACGCGGCCCGGCCCGGCCCGGTCCCGCGCCGGGTCGCCGCCCCCAACTACCCGTTCGCGGCCGAGCGTTACTGGATCCCGCTGGACCCGGACCCCGGTGCGCCGCACCCGCTGGTGGACGCCAACGAGTCCACCGTCGCGGAGGTGCGGTTCCGCAAGACCCTGCGCGCGGGCGACCGGCTGCTGCGCGACCACGTGATCGAGGGCCGGGCCCTGCTCGCCGGCGCCGCCACCCTGGAGTTCGTCCGGGCGGCCGCCGGGCTCGCCGAGCCGGGCGTCCGGCACGCCCTGCGGGACGTGGTGTGGGGGCGGGTGGTCGAACCGCCCCGCGGCGGGCTCGACCTGTACGTCTCCTTCCGGCCCGACGGCGGCCGGCTCGCCTTCGAGGTCTACAGCGGGCAGGGCGAGGGGCGGACCACCCACGCCCGCGGCGGCGCCGTGCCCGCCCCCGCGACGGCGGGGGCCGGGCAGCGCCTCGACGACCTGCGCGCCCGGCTGGCCCCGGTCCGCGACCGGGCGTCCGTCCACACCGACTACGAGGCCGCGGGCTTCGCGTACGGCCCGTCGTACCAGGTGGTCGAGGAGGTCCGGAGCGGGCCGGGCGAGGCGCTGGTCCGGCTCGGCGGCGACGGTCCGGCCGAGGGTCCGGAGCTGTCGGCGGCGCTGCTCGACGGCGCCCTGCGGGCCTGCCACTGGGCCGGCCGGACCGCCGCACCCCGCCCGGGCGAGCTGGCGGTGCCGTTCAGCCTGGGCGCCTTCGACGTGCTCGACGTGTCCGACAGGGGCGACGGGCCCGGCCCGCTGGCGGCCGTCCGGCACGCGCACGCCCGGCTGACCGGCGAGACGGCCGGGGTCCGCCGCTTCGACCTCACCCTGTACGACGAGGACGGCCGCGTGCTGGCCGAGCTGCGGGACTTCGCCGGCCGGACGACGACGGCTGCGGCCGGGGCAACCGGGGCGGCCGGCCTCGCGACGGCCACCGCGACGGACCGGGTGCTCGCCGCCGGGACCGCCCCCGCCGCCACCACCGTGACGGCCCGGGTGCCCGCCGCCGACGCCGGGCAGGTCCGGCTCTACGCGCCGCACTGGGAGGCGGCCGCCGAGCCGGGGCAGCGGAGCCCGGCCGGCACGCTGGCCCTGATCGGCGGCCGGCCCGGCCTCGAAGCGGCCCTGGCCGCCGCCGGGGGGTGGCGCCGCGTCGTCACCGTCGCCGAGGGCGCACCGGACCCGGCCGGGCGGCTCGCCGGCACGCTGGCCGGCCTGGCCGGAGCGGACGGCCTCGACCTGGCCGTGTTCCCCGGGGCGGCCGCCGCCGGGGAGTCACCGGCCGACGTGCTCGACCGCACCTGTGCCACGGTGCTCGACGTGCTCGACGCGGTGCGCTCCGGCGAGCTGCCCGGCCGGGTCCGGTGTGCCCTGGTCCACCCCCAGGACGACGGCCGGGACCGGCCCGAGTGGGCCGCGCTGGCCGGGTTCGCCCGGTCCACGGCGGCCGTCGCACCCCGCTTCGAGCTGCTGACCCTGGCCGTCGACGCGCGGACGCCCGACGAGGAGCTCGCCGCCGCCGTCGCGGTCGAGCTGTGCGCGGCCGCCGGTGCCGCGGGTACGGAGGTGCGCCGCACGGCGGACGGTGAGCGCACCGTGCGGGTGCTGCGGCCGCTGACCGGCGCCGGAGAGGACGGCGCGGACGGCGACGCCGCGCCCCCGCAGCTGCGCGAGGGCGGCGTCTACGTCCTCACCGGCGGCAGCGGGGCCATCGGCCAGGCGCTCGCCGGGCACCTGGCCCGGACGTACCGCGCGAAGCTGGTGCTGATCGGCCGCTCCGAGCCGGACGCCGCGGCGCGCGAGTGGCACCGGGAGCTGGCCGCGCTGGGCGCCGAGGTCTGCACGCTGCGCGCCGACGTGGCCGAGGCCGGCGAGCTCGCCGCCGCGCTGGCCGCCGCGCGGACGCGGTTCGGTGCGCTGCACGGCGTCTTCCACCTGGCGGGCGTCGCCGACAGCGGGTACGTCACCGACGGCGACCGCGCGCGGTTCGGCCGGGTGCTGGCCGCCAAGACCCACGGCCTGGTCCACCTGGACCGGCTGACCCGGGACGACGAGCTCGACCTCTTCGTGGTCTTCTCCTCGGTCTCCTCGCTGGTCGGCGACTTCGGCGCGGCGAGCTACGCCACCGGCAACCGCTTCGCCGACCTCTACACGGTGCTGCGCGACGACCGGGTCCGCGCGGGGACGCGGCACGGCCGCAGCGTGTCGCTCGGCTGGCCGCTCTGGGCGGTCGGGGGCGTGGACGGCCTGGTCGGGCAGCAGGAGCTGGCCGCGTACGCCCGGCGCACCGGGATGGCGGCGCTGACGGCCGGGCAGGGCATCGAGGCCTTCGAGCAGGCGCTCGCCCTCGGGCGGCCGTGGCTGGTGCCCGCCTGGGGCGACCCGGCGGCCATGGACGCGGCGCTCGCGGGCATGACCGACGCGCCGCGGTTGGAGACGCCGTAGCTGTAGACGTTCCACGGGGCGGTCTCGTGCTTGCCGGTCAGGCGGGACTGGATGTCG